>URUW01000006.1 GCA_900551205.1 uncultured Collinsella sp.
AGTATATTTACCAGCAAATTCGAGATGATATCGTTGCTGGACGTATTGCGGCGGGGGAACATCTTCCGTCTAAGCGCGCCTTTGCCAGCCATCTGGGAATCAGTGTCATTACCATCGAGAATGCATATAGCCAGCTACTTGCCGAGGGCTATATTTGCTCAATGCCGCGTCGTGGCTACTACGCTTGCGAGCTTCCGGATGCACCGGTTTTGGCTTCGGCTGCGGAGGGCATCGACCGAGATGCCGTCTCTGCGGGCCCCAGTGCGCGTGATGTCAACGGACAGGTCGAGCGATTCGATGCGCTTTCTCCTTCCGCTTTGGAGGCGGCGCGGCTTTGGCAAAGCGCGCTGCGGGCGACGCTGGCATCTGAAGATGAACGCGAAATCTTTTCGACTGCGCCGGCACAGGGCACCGCTCGGCTACGACGCGCAATCGCTCGCCATCTGCGCGGGACACGGGGCATGAATGTTAATCCCGACAACATCGTCATCGGTGCGGGCGCCCAGCTGCTCGATACCATGTTGGTTCAGTTGCTTGGAGCCGACAAGGTGTATGCCGTTGAAGATCCGGGCTATTTGCGCCTGACGCGCATCTATCAGGCTATGGGCTGCGAAGTTCGACATATCCCGTTGGATGATGAGGGCGTGGACTTGAGCGTTCTGCAGAAAGCCGGGGCCGATGTCCTTCACCTGATGCCGTCCCATCAGTATCCGACCGGCCTTGTGACGAGCATTGCGCGTCGCTATGCGCTGCTGAGCTGGGCCGCCGAGCGACCAGGTCGGTATCTCATCGAAGATGACTTTGATTGTGAGTTTCGCCTTGCCGGCAAGCCGATTCCCGCGCTCGCGTCGATCAATGCCGCCCAGTCGGTTATCTACACCAACACGTTTTCGAAGAGCTTGTCATCGGCGTTGCGTCTAGCGTACATGGTGTTGCCCGATGAGCTAATGGAGCGGTTTAGGCACAACCTTGGTTTTTACGCCTCGTCGGTGAGCTCTGTTGACCAGGTCGCTTTGGCTCGTTTGCTGGAATCGGGTGATTACGAGCGACATGTGAACCGCGTGCGTGTTCGTGCTCGCGAGGCGCGTGATGGCCTGGCGGCGCTTGTGCGGAAGACATTTCCGGCAGGAGAGGTCTCGATCGAGCATGCAGACGCGGGCCTTTACTGCATCGTGGTTGCGGAGCGTGGCGCGGGCGGAAGCTCTTTTACGCGGGCACTTATGCACTCGAATATCCCTTATATCGATATCGGTGACTGCTTTTGGTGTGCCGATGGCGCATCTGTCCCTAAAAACTTGGCTCGAATCCTTGTCCAGTATGACGATTTGAGTCCAAATGCGCTAAACACCCTGGAATCACAGCTAATGGGGGTGCCCTCTAGCCTAAGTGAGTAGACTTTTGGCGTTATGCCGACCAGACCGTTTTGCAGCAAGTCGTCTACCTGCGGCTTTGCAAGACAAGATGGCCTGCCTGCTCGGGAGTTTCCAAAAAGCCTGCTCACTTGCTGTGCAAAGCTTCCGCATGAGAGAAATAGCGGGTTTTCAACAGGACTCCGTCCAGTTCTTGGCAAGCTTTTGGCCAGTTGGGGAAGGCTGTTGAAAACTTAACAGTCCGTTCGGCGCCCTTTTCGGTACGTTCGCGCCAATGCGGGAGTACCCGGGTTGAAATCCGTGTTTTCCTGTGCCTATGAAGGATCTACTTTGTGACATATCGGCTTTTAGGTACTGGCGTTTGCCCCCTCAAGCCCTCGCTATGTGTCCGCCGCTTCCTCGACCAGAAGAAGATCGGCGGCGATATGACCTCGCCCGTAACCCGATGGCCGCGGTCGTGCTAGGCTTGCCGTTGCATACATTGGTTCGGACGAGAAACAAGCGGACTTGTCCTGCCAGCGTTAGGCAACGGCTGTTCCTTGGTGAGCTTCCTAGGGAATCCGTGCTGGAAACGGAACATGGGTTTTTGGTTACGTCTCCTCTGCTGACGGCATTCATCATGTCGCGGCATCTGACGGATCTCCAACTTCTTTTGGTATTGGCGGAGATGTGCGGCTTGTTTGCGGTTTGTGCCTTGCCGGCAGCACTCGAGGCGGAGCTTTCGCGTGCAATTGAGTCAGGCGCGATTCCGGCAACCTTTGGTTGGGCACGTTGCCCGTCCGAGGACGGTGCCGCCTCAAATTTGTGGCGGCGCGACGCTTTGGTTTTGGGCGGAGATCTTGACCGTTTTTGCTCAGATGTTTGTGGGATGCGTTACGGCAAGCGATTTGTCGCGGTATCGCATCTCGTTCCACTGGGTGCCGCATCGCCTTTTGAGGTTGAGACGTATTTGTTGCTTGGGTTGCCACGATCATTGGGAGGCGAAGGTTTTTGCGGCATTGAGCTCAATGTCGAAGTGGCGCTAAGCGCAAGTGCTCGGGCGATTGTAGGCAAGTCCCGCGTATACATTGACCTACTTCTGTCTTCGCCGGACGGAGAGCGACAGGTGGCCATTGAATGCCAAGGAAAGGGCTCACACGGGCGAGCCGGGGATGGCTTGCGTGACGCCGACCGCATGACGGCGCTTCAGGCCATGGGCTACGATGTATTTCTCCTGACACACGGACAGATATCCGATGAGGATAGATTCCACGCGATTGTTAAGGCCGTGTGCAGGTTGCTCGATGTTGAATATCGCGATAAAAGCTTGGAGGAGCAAGGGGCCGAGGCATTACTTCGGTCTGAGCTATTCGTTGACTGGTCAAAACTGGGAGAAATCGACAAAAAGATGCCCGTTAGACACAAAAAGGCCCGATCATGGACGGTTGCAAATCTAAGTGAGTAGACTTTTAGCGTGATGGCGACCAGATTGTTTTGCGGCAAGCTATCTACCTGCGGTTTTATAAATCAATACGGATGGTCTGCTCGACAAGTTCCCAAAAGGCTACTCACTTAGTTTTTGACGCGAAGCCGATGCCGAAGGTGGTCCTATTTCAGGGAGTTAACAAGTTCGTGAGTCACGAAAAAGGCCCGAACCATGCGGTCCGGGCCTCATCGAGCTAGAGATTATCTCTCAGGCGGCTGGCTTAGCCAAAGTAGCGCTTGAGCAGGCCAGCGAAAGCCTTGCCGTGGCGAGCTTCGTCGCGAGCCATCTCGTGCACGGTGTCGTGGATGGCATCGAGACCAGCGGCCTTGGCACGCTTGGCAAGATCGGTCTTGCCGGCGGTGGCGCCATTCTCGGCTTCAACGCGCATCTCGAGGTTCTTCTTGGTGGAGTCGGTCACAACCTCGCCCAGGAGCTCGGCGAACTTGGCGGCGTGCTCGGCCTCCTCGTGGGCAGCCTTCTCCCAGTACAGGCCGATCTCGGGATAACCCTCGCGATGAGCAACGCGAGCCATGGCCAGGTACATACCGACCTCGGAGCACTCGCCCTCAAAGTTGGCGCGCAGGTCAGCAACGATGTCCTCGGAGACGCCCTCCATCTTGGCGACGCCCACGACGTGCTCGGCAGCCCACTCGAGCTGACCCTCCTCCTGCTTCAGGAAGCGAGAGCCGGGAACGCCGCACTGGGGGCACTTGAAATCCTCGGGCAGCTGGTCGCCGTCGAACTCTTCCACATAACCGCAAACGGGGCAAACAAACTTCATGATTCGATCCTTTCGATCGATGGCGATGGTGCGCTCGTCCGGTCCCGTAAGGGCCCTCTCCGGACGTGCGTCTTGACGAGTTCTATTATCCATAAATGCGACCGAATGTGAAGCCTATTAGGAATGATTTTTAATAAAACAATTTTCGGCATGTGAAGATGTTGATTGATTAACGATTTGCAAGCCATATGCGGACGCCGATGAGTACAATCGGTCGAACAAATGTTGACCTATCAACAAATGAAGGAGTTTCCTTTATGCATCTAGCCCGCCGCGCCTGGTGCCGAACATATCAGACGGTTTTTCGCATCGCATTGCCGATCCTGCCCTATACCGAGCCGCGCATTTTGGAGCATGCCGAGGATGTGCCCGCAGTGCTTCAAAAGCGCTCGATCCAGAAGGTCCTTATCGTGACAGACCCTGGTATTGCTCGTTTGGGACTCACGGCATCACTCGAGCGTGCGCTTACGGCTCAGGGGATTGGCGTTACGGTCTATGCCGAAACGCGTGCGAATCCCACGGTCTCAAACGTGGAGGAAGCGGCGTCCCTGTATCGCGAGAGCGCCTGCCAGGCCATTATCGGCTTTGGTGGCGGTTCGGCCATGGACTGCGCCAAGGGTGTGGGCGCACGCATCGCACAGCCAAATAAGCCCATCAACAAGATGCGTGGCCTGTTGCGCGTCCACCGTCTCCTGCCGCTGCTTATTGCGGTTCCCACTACCGCCGGTACGGGAAGCGAAGTCACACTCGCGGCGGTTATCACCGATGACGAGACGCACTACAAGTACCCCATTAACGACTTTGTGCTTATCCCGCGCTTTGCGGTGCACGACCCCGAGTTTACACGCGGCCTGCCCGCCTCCATTACGGGGCAGACGGGCATGGATGCCCTGACGCATGCCGTCGAGGCCTTTATCGGCCGTAGCACCACGCCCTACACGCGCAAGATGGCGCGTCAGGCGGTCCAGCTCATCCACGACAATTTGCCCGAGGCTTATGAGCATGGCGACGACATGCGCGCTCGTCGCAATATGCTTTCGGCGGCGTATAAAGCGGGTGTTGCATTTACCCGCTCCTATGTCGGATACGTGCATGCCATCGCGCACAGTCTGGGCGGCCGATACGGAATTCCGCACGGTTTGGCCAACGCGATCATCCTGCCGCACATGCTTCGCGCTTATGGTGACGCCGCCGCCCCCAAGCTTGCCGATCTTGCTCGCATGGCCGGTATCGCGCCGGCTAACGCGCAGGACAGTCTTGCGGCCGAGGCCTTTATCGATTGGGTCGACCGCATGAATGCCGCCTTGGGCATTCCCAAATATGTGACGGGCATTCGCCGCTCCGATATTCCGCAAATGGCGGCCCATGCCGATGCCGAGGCCAATCCGCTATACCCCGTTCCACTTTTGATGGACCGTTTGGAGCTCGAGCGTATGTACGAGGTCGTCGCGGGTGGTATGTTTGAGGATGAGAACTAGGAGGGCCCATGAACACCGAGGAAATCGCGCGCATTGTCGGCGAACAGCGCGCCTACTTTAAGACGCGCGCCACGTTTGATGTCGATGCTCGACGTCGCGCCCTCGTGCGCCTGCGCGAGGCGGTGCGGGCACACGAGACCGATATTGCCCATGCGCTCAAGACCGATTTGGGAAAGTCGCATGACGAGGCCTATATGTGTGAGATCGGCACCTCGCTTTCCGAGATTCGTCATCAGATTGCGCATGTGGCTCGATGGAGCCGTCCGCGCCTGCGTCCGTGTGACCTCGCCAACGCCGTGAGTGTGTGCAAAACGCAAGCCGTGCCCTATGGCGTCACGCTCATTATGGCGCCCTGGAACTACCCGTTTTTGCTAACGCTCGAGCCGCTTGCCGGCGCCCTTGCCGCGGGCAATACCGTGGTCATCAAGCCGAGTGCCTATGCTCCGGCATCGAGCGCGGTGCTCAGGCAGATTTGCGAGGAAGCATTTGATCCGCGCCTGGTGACGGTCGTCGAAGGCGGCCGTGCCGAGAATGAGGCGCTGCTCGACGAGAGCTGGGACAAGATTTTCTTTACCGGTAGCGTTCCGGTCGGCAAGTTCGTCATGGAGCGCGCAAGTAAAAACCTGACGCCCGTGACGCTTGAGCTGGGCGGAAAGAGCCCCTGCATTGTGGATGCCACGGCAAACTTAAAAGTCGCGGCACGGCGCATCGCCTTTGGTAAATGGCTCAACGTGGGGCAGACCTGCGTGGCGCCCGACTACCTGCTGGTCGATACGCGCGTACACGATGAGCTGTTGGGCCTCATCAGGGAGGAGACCCGTCGCATGTTTGGCGAGCATCCGCTCGACAACGAGGATTACGGTCATATCGTCAACGCCAAGCATTTTGCGCGCGTGCGCGGGCTGATCGACCCCGACAAGGTTGTGCTGGGAGGCACGGCGCGCGAGTCGTCGCTCAAGATTGAGCCGACGATCCTAGACGGCGTGGCGCCTGAGGACGCCGTGATGCAGGAAGAGATTTTCGGTCCCATCTTGCCGGTGCTGACGTTTGAGAGCCTGGATGAGGCCGAGGCGTTTATTGCAGATCGTCCGACGCCGCTGGCCCTGTATATCTTTAGCCAGGATCGCGCAGTTCAGGAGCGCTTTGTGCGCTACGTGCCCTTTGGCGGCGGCTGCGTTAACGACACGATCATGCACTTGGCTACGAGTCATATGGGCTTCGGCGGCATGGGTGCGAGCGGTATGGGCCAGTACCATGGCCGCGAGAGCTTCGATACGTTTAGCCACAAGAAGAGCATCGTGAACAAGGCAACGTGGCTGGACGTGCCGTTCCGCTACGCCCCTTATGAGAGCTGGAAGCACAAGTTCGTGCGCATATTCGTGCATTAGAAAATGGCAGGTAATACGAACAAATGTTCCTATTACCTGCCATTTACGTTAGACTACTACTATGGGGTACGGATGGGCCAACTCCCTTTAGAAGGGAATTGGTATGAACGTAAGCGATGTTATTTCGTTACTGGCGTTGTTAATCGCGGCTATCGAACTCGGCCTGTTTATCGGCCGAATGAAATAGCCGCCCCCGCATAAGCGAAGACGGCCACTCCTCACGATGTAAACGTGCACTGGAGTTGGCAAGACCCGCTGCAACGGGTGCCATCCGTGCCTCTATCTTATCTGCAAGCGCTCTGTCTCGCAAGCGTTGCGGCAAATGGGTGAAAGGTGCGAGCGGGTGAAATTTTGTCCGCACGGGCCCGTAAGCTTCTCAGTAAGGTTAAGTGCCGGTTTATTCGGCCGTTAGGGGAGCTGCCATGTACGAGCCTTCACTTGTTCTTCTGTCATTTTATATCGCAGGATTTCAGTATGCCGACGGCGCTTTGGTCCTGGACGATCTTAAAGCGGGCGATAAGCTGGCGCTGTGTGCCGAACGTGATAATCCTCACGACCCTGAGGCGGTTGCGATCTATTATGGCAAGACCAAGCTTGGCTATGTTCCGGGAGACGAGGTTGGCCCGCTGTCCTTGATGATGTATTACGGGCATGGGGACGTATTTGAAGCCCGTGTGCAGCAGGTTGCTCCCGAGCGCAGCCCGTGGCATCAGGTGCGCGTTGGCCTCTATGTGGTGGATGCCCGCTAATCGGTGAGGGAGGCTGCCATGTTTGATGACGATGATCTGTTTAATCTGACAGATGATCCGTTTGAGTGGGGTCTGCTGCTCGATGACGATGAGCTGGTGCGGGACCGTAAAAAGCGGCAGGACAAGAACGCCCAGGGTGACGCGTCGAAAAAGAAAGACAAACGCCGCCGAGGTCCGTTCGGTGGGCTCTTTGGCTAACCGACGCGCCAAAGCGTCTGTATACTAGGCACGTGTTAGACACGTTGCGAAATGAGGATACAGACGATGATGTGGTTTACCGCCGACCTGCACCTGGGCGATACGAATATCTTGCACGATATGGATCGGCCGTTTGATTCGGTCGAGGAGATGAACCGCAAGGTCATCGATGCCATCAATGAGTGCGTGGCGACGGACGACCGCCTCTATATTCTGGGTGACTTTACCTATCGTTTGCCCCTGGCGGAGGCGGTTCGCCTGCGCGAGCGCATCGAATGCCAGAATGTAACGCTCATCCGTGGTAACCATGACGGCGATTGGGAAGATCCGGACGCGCCGCACATTTGGGATGAGGTGCGCGATTACCTGGAGGTTGCCCCGGGCTATGCCAAGGGCCATCGTCTAGTTATGAGCCACTACCCCATGCTCAGCTGGAATGGCAAGGCGCGTGGCGCCATCATGCTGCACGGGCATATCCACAGCAGGGGAGACCGCACCAACGCGCGCAACCGCGATCGCGAACGTCCCATTTACCGCTACGATGTGGGCCTCGACGCCAACAACTACAAGCCCGTAAGCCGAGACCAGATCCTGAATTTCTTTGGCCTGTAGCTCGCAAACCACCACGAAGGGGACAGGCACCTTTGTGGCGGTTCTGGCGCCGTTGCCATTATGGCGGCGGCGCCTTTTTTGTCCGTGCGGCGCGGTAGAGTGTAGACGGTTGAAATTTGCGTCCATCGAGGAGCTGCCATGAACGAGATCAAGTGCCCGCATTGCGGTGAAGTTTTTAAGGTCGATGCGTCCGGCTATGCAGATATCGTCAAGCAAGTGCGCGATGCCGAGTTCTCGCGTGACCTGGATGAGCGCGTAGCGGCGGCTCGACGCGAGGGCGAGCAGGCGCTGGAGCTTGAGCGTTCGCGTTCGGCGTCTGCCCTGCAGGAGGCGGAGTCTCAACGCGATGCTCAGCTTGTCGAGCAGAAGAACGCCGCGGCCCAGGAGCTGGCACAAGAGGTTGCCAAGCGCGATGCCGAGCTTGCCGAGCTGCGCGCCAAGCTCGAGGGCGCTACTGCAGAGCGCGAGAGTGCAAGCCAGCGTGCGGCGGTTGAGGCCCGCGCCGATGCTCAAAAGGAGAATGCCGAACTGCAGCGCGAGATCGACAACCTGCGTGCGCAGTTGGGGCGCAAAGATGATGAAGCCAGGCTTGCCGAGGCGGCGGCACGCAATGCTGCTCAAAACGATGTAGCTGCACGAGATGCCCAGATTGCCGAGCTGCAAGCCAGGCTCGCCGCGGCGGACAAGGCCCAGGAGATGGCGCTTGCTGCTGCTGCGGCCGAGTCGCAGCGTGAGCTCGAGGCCGCTCGCAGCGAGGCCGAACGTACGCTTGCTGACTATCGCGCGAAGGTTCAGGAGAAGTTTTCCGTCGCAAAGGCTCAGTCCGAGCAGGAGGCCGAGGGTCTGCGTGCTCAGCTGCGCGAACAGGAACTGACGGCCAAGATGAACCTATCGGCGGCGGTCGCCGCGGCGGAGCGTGAGCGTGACGAGGCCCGCGCCAAGCTCACGAGTGAGCTGGCGGTGCGCGATTCACGCGAGGAGCAGGCCAAGGCGGCACACGAGCTCGAACTTGCGCAGACCAAGCGCGCGAACGAGGAACTGATTCGCTACAAGGATGAAGAGATTGAGCGCCTTAAGGACATGAAGGTCCGCCTGTCCACCAAGATGGTGGGCGAGTCGCTCGAGCAGCACTGCGAGACCGAGTTTAACCGCCTGCGCATGACGGCGTTTCCCAACGCGTATTTCGAGAAGGATAACGATGCATCCGAGGGTACCAAGGGCGACTTTATCTTCCGCGAGTGTGACGAGAGCGGCAACGAGATCATTTCGATCATGTTCGAGATGAAAAACGAGAACGACGAGACCGCGACCAAACACAAGAACGAGGATTTCTTTAAGAAACTCGATCACGATCGCCGCCAGAAAGGCTGCGAGTATGCGGTGCTCTGCACCCTGCTGGAGCCCGAGAGTGACCTCTATAACGCGGGTATCGTCGACGTGAGTTACCGCTATGAGAAGATGTACGTGATCCGCCCGCAGTTCTTCATCCCCATGATTACGCTCCTTCGCAACGCCGCTATGGGTTCGCTTCGCTATAAGCAGGAACTGGCGGAGTACAAACAGCAGAATATCGATGTCACGAACTTCGAAGCCAAGATGGAGAAGTTCAAGGATGGCTTCTCGCGCAACTACAACCTGGCGAGCAAGCAATTCGAGTCGGCAATCAAGGAGATCGATGCCGCCATTAAGCAGCTCGAGAAGACCAAGGACGACTTGCGCCGCAGCACCGAGAACCTACGCTTGGCCCACAACAAGGCCGATGAGCTTACCATTCGCAAGCTCACATGGGGCAACAAGACCATGAAGGCAGCGTTTGACGAGGCGCGCGAGGCTGCGCCAGAGACAAACGAGGAGCCAGCCGAGGCGGATTCGTATGAGGTCGAGGATGCCGAGTAAGGCATAGCGGATAGTGAAAAAGCGGGGCTGCTGGCGATGTTGCCAACAGCCCCGCTTCGTTTCGTTTCATTGCGCCCGGCTAGTCTTCGAGCAGGTCCTCGATAAAGCCGATACGGTAGTTCTTAAAGATGACCTCGCCGCCGTCTTGCGTGGCATCCAAGTCGACATCGCCCATGATGCCAAAGTCATGGTCGCCGTCCTCGTCGGCAAAGATCTGGTGCACGTGCCACACGTGGAGTGCCTTTTCGTCGGACTCGTCGATCGAGAACATTGCGGAGGAGCGCGCGTCGCCGTCGGTGAGAATCTCCTCGTGCTGCTCATGGTAGGCATCGAGCGCTTTTTGCCAGCGGACCTCGCTCATGCCCCAGCCGTCGTCGAGCTCGCCTAGGTCGCGCGTATGCTCGCGGGCGGCAAGGGTCACGCGGCGGAAGAGGGCGTTGCGCACCAGCAGCGTGCAGCCGCGGCGGTCCGCTACGACCTCGTCGATGCCCTGCGGCGGTGCGGCGTCGAGGGCTGCCGGGTTGCCGGCGTTCTCCCATTCGTCCACCAGGCTCGAGTCCACCGAGCGCACCACAAAGCCCAGCCACGAGATAATGTCGCGCAGGCGCTCGTCGCGCTTCTCGATGGGCACGGTGCGGTCGAGCGAACGGTAAGCCTCTGCCAGGTAGCGCAGTAAAATGCCCTCGGAGCGGGCGATGCCGAGCTTTTGAATGTAGCCCTTAAAATCGCTCGCGCTTTCCAGCATATCGCGCAGAACGCTCTTGGGAGAGAGCTGGTAGTCGTTTGCCCAGGGCACTTCCTGGCAGTACTTGTCAAAAGCGGCGTCGAGCAAATCCTCGAGCGGCTTTTCGTACGTGACGTCTTGAATGCGCTCCAAGCGCTCCTCATATTCGATGCCGTCGGCCTTCATCTCGGCCATAGCGCGATCGCGTGCGGCGCGCTCCTGTGCGCGCAATACCTGCTTGGGGTCCTCGAGCGTAGCCTCGACCATCGAGATGAGGTCCATGGTATAGGTCTCACTCTCGGGGTCGAGCAGCTCCAGCGCGGCAAGCAAAAACGGTGAGAGCGGCTGGTCGAGCGCAAAGTCCTCGGGCAGGTCGACCGTCAGCGCGTAGTCGATGTCCGGCGCGGCGTCAGCCGGAGCGTCGGGTGCGGGCGGCACCTCGGTGCGCACGACGACGCCGGAGTCGATGAGCGTGGCGAAGATCTCGTCGGCACGAACCTCGAGCTTCGCCTTTTCCTCGGGCGTTTGCAGGCTTGTCTCGATAAGGTCGTGCACGCGGGTGCGGGCGTCGCCGCCCTGCTCGACCACGCTAATCACCATGGAGTGTGTGATGCGAAGGCGCGGCTTGAGCGTTTCGGGCTGCGTCTCGATCAGGCGCTCAAAGGTCTGCTTGTTCCAGGTGACAAAGCCCTCGGGGGCCTTTTTCTTTTTAATCTTGCGGAGCTTCTTGGGGTCGTCGCCCGCTTTGGCCATAAGCTTGGCATTCTCGATCTCGTGCTCGGGTGCCTCGGCGATCACCATGCCCTCGGTATCGAAGCCCGAGCGGCCGGCGCGACCGGCAATCTGATGGAACTCACGGGCGCGCAGGCGACGCATCTTGTAGCCATCGAACTTGGTGAGCGCGGTGAGCACCACAGTGTGGATGGGTACGTTGATGCCGACGCCGAGCGTATCGGTACCGCAGATGACGGGCAGCAGGCCTTGCTGTGCCAGGCGCTCGACCAGTAGGCGATAGCGCGGCAGCATACCGGCGTGGTGCACGCCGACGCCGCATCCGAGCAAGCGCTTAAGAATCTTGCCAAAGGCCGTGGAGAAGCTCGTCCCCTTTGCCGCTTCTTTGATGGCCTCGCGCTGCTCCTTGCTGGCGATGCCAAAATTGGCGAGCGACTGCGCCGTCGCAAGGGCGGCATCCTGGCTAAAGTGCACGATATAGAGCGGGGCCTCGCCGCGGCGCATGGCGAGCTCGACCGTGCCCTCGAGGGAGGTCGTCACATAGTCGTAGCTCAGCGGCACGGGGCGTGGAGCATCGACGACCAAGTCGCAGGTAGCGCCGGTGTGTTCCTCGAGCGAGGCGGCGATCGCGGTGACATCGCCGAGCGTGGCGCTCATGAGCATGAATTGCGTGTGAGGCAGGGTGAGCAGCGGCACCTGCCAGGCCCAGCCGCGATCGGGGTCGGCAAAGTAGTGGAACTCGTCCATGGCCACGCAGCCCACGTCGGCGTCCTCGCCCTCGCGCAGCGCATCGTTGGCAAGGATTTCGGCCGTGCAGCAGATGACGGGCGCTTTGGTATTGATATGCGTATCGCCGGTGATCATGCCGACGTTATCGCGGCCGAGTACCTGCACCAGGTCGAAGAACTTTTCGCTGACCAAGGCCTTGATGGGAGCCGTGTAATAGCAGCGCTTGCCCTGCGCCATGCCCATAAAGAGCATGCCCAGCGCGACGAGCGATTTGCCCGATCCGGTCGGTGTGCCCAAAATGACGTGATCGCCGGCAGCCAGGTCCATGAGGGCCTCTTCCTGGTGGTCCCACAGCTCAATGCCGCGGTCGCTCGTCCATTCAAAGAAGCGCTCGAAGGCCTGATCGGGCGTGAGCCACGGTTCGGGCTCGCTGCCATCCTCGGGCTCCCACCAAGTGGGGGAGAGCGCGCCGAGCGAGCCGAACTCTGCCTCGGTTCCCGTGCCGCCCGAGAATGAGCTGGCAGCGCCGGCGCCGGAGACGGTGCTGGCGGCGGTATCTGTCGTGGTCTGTGCCATGTGGTTACTTTCTCTCGCGTTTGTCCGCCAACTATTATGGCGTAGCGTCGCATCGATGCGTTCGCAGGCAAGAAAATGCAGGAAATGGGCGTTCTGCCCAGCCGTTTGGTGCAGCTGCCAGCTAAGTGAGTAGACTTTTTGCAATATCGCGAGCACATGGCTTTTGCACAAGGGATCTACCTGCGGTTTTATTTTTGCTATGCGGATTGTGCTTGGCTATTGCAAAAAAGTCTACTCACTTAGGTTTGAGGGTCGTTCGCTGGCGCCTATTTGCGCTTGTTTGCCGACGCCGCGGCCATCAGAAGCCCCTGGGACTCCTGCGGTAAGCGCTTCTTGCCTTTCCGGGCGCGGTTTCTAAAGTTCTCGACGGCCTCTTCCATGCCCAGAGGTACATAGGTGAGCTCATCAAGGTTTTCGGGCAGGTAGCACGCAAGGCTTTGCTCCTGCATGCGGCCCGCCGTGAGCGCATCGTCACTGGGGTGCGCGCCGGGCGTGGCACAAATGCCGTAGACGGCGGCGCCCATCTCGCGCGTACGGCACTCATATTCGGTCTCAGGATGCTCGGGATGGTCGCGGCGGACATCGTCACTGACCCAACGCGTGTCGTAGCCGGCCGCGGCAAACTGCCCCAGGGCGTAGTCGCGCAATGGCTTGCTGTCGGTGCGCAGCGTGACGGTGGCGTCGGCTGCAAAGAGCGGGCGATAGAGCATTAGATGGTCGACATGGACGAGTCGTTTTTTGGCGTACTTGGCCTTGGGCTGCGGCGTGGGGAAGTTGATGGTGATGGCATCGAGCTCGCCTGCGGCAAACAGCTGTGGAAGCGATGCAGCGCCTCGGGGCAGGACGAGTGCGTTGGATAGCTCCTGCTCGCAGATTTTCTGTGCGGCATAGGCGATGCAGATGGGCTCCTGGTCCATGCCGATAAAGAGGGTGCTTGGCTCGCGCGCCGCGCGCTCTACAAGGTACGTTCCCTTGCCGCAGCCAAGATCCAGGTGAAGGTGTTCGAAGGTCTCGCCGCCTGCGGACGCACAAGCCTCGCGCCAATCTCCGGCATAGGCCTCGGGGTTCGTCTCGATCGCATCGGCGTAGCGCTCCAGGCGCTCCTCGAGCACAAAGTTCTTAGGCGTGCGAACGTGGACGGCTCCCATGAGGCTCCTTGGTCATACGTATGGAACACATTGCAGGCGCGTTCCGTCAATGGGTTGAAAAAGGGTGGGCATGGTTTGCCCGAAAGATGCGGTGCGGCTCGGCGGCGAGTCGCCGATACCTACAGGCGCTTGAGAATCACATAGCGGTTGAGCTCGCCGCTGCGACCGTCGGCATGGAAACGCTCAAGCTCGCGCACGGGGACCTCGCCGCTCTTGTAGAACGTGCGGACACCGCGCACCAGGTCGGTGATCTGCTGATCGTCAAAGTGATGGCAATAGCGGTAGGCGTGGCGGTCGTTTTGCCAGCCAATGAGGTGGTCACCGGCTTCAAACTGCGTGGAATCGTAACCCTCAAACGGCGGGGTGAGCTCGGCGCGTGCCTCGGCTCGAACGGCCTTGCGCGCCATGCGCTCGTCATTCATAAACTCCCAAAAGCTGATGGCGATGATGCCGCCCGGGTGCGTCTGGCGCACCAGGGCGTCGAGCACGCGTACGCGGTACTCGCATGACGGCACGTGGTGCATAAAACCAAAGCAGACCGAGATGTCGGCGAGCGGGGCGTCGAAAAGCACGTCGGGTGTTTCGGCGGGGTTGAGCTTCATGAGGGCGTCGAGCACGTCGAGTTCCTGGAAGTGCAGGTTGGGAATGCGCAGGGCGTGGCCGCGCGCATCGATAGCCAAATCTTGGCACGAGTCGACGCCGTAGAATTCAAACGGGCAGCTGGCATCCGCCGAGGGGCTCGTGCCATCTACGCCTTTGGCGGCAAGCGTGCCACCGGCGGCAAAGTTCTCGAACCGCATATTGCCGCAGGCGAGATCGAAGACGCGGACGGGATGCTCGATGGTGGCGACGTCGAGCTGCTCGAGCGCGATATCCATGGTGCGCACCCAGCCGGGCCACGGGGCCTGGCGCGTATCGGAAAAGGAGGCGGAGTGCTCGCGATAAAACGTATTGTTGAGCTGGATGAGCGATGAGGCGAAATCGCGGTTCACGGCGCGGAACTCCCTCCGTTGGCGGTGTGGAATAAACAATACGACCATACTACCGTTAACGCTGCAACGGGGACAACCGAGCTGCTGATCATTGCTTTATTTGGACACATTTCCGCAGCTCATATGTGCCCGCAACCGCCGGTTGTCAAAAATCTCACTAAAATAGGTGGCATGATTTTGGCGGTGGCGGATAGATTTCTAACTGTGCAAGGCGCCTTAAGAACAACAACGGTCCGGCGGCACGGCTGGCAAAAGCATAGGAGGAACCATGAATGTAGAAACTGCGCAGCGGCTCGCCGATCTTCGCCGCAGCAAGGGCTTTAGCCAAGAAGGATTGGCACGAAAGCTGGGGCTGTCGCGCCAGGCGGTCAGTAAATGGGAGCGCGCGGAGAGCTCGCCCGATACCGAGAACCTGATCTCGCTTGCCAAGCTCTATGGTGTGAGTCTGGACGAGCTGCTCAATCCGAGCGACGAGATCGAGGACGATATCGAGTTTGAGAACGAGGACCGTGCCCGCCAGCGCGAGGCCGAGGCGGCCGAGCGCGCCCGTACCCACGAGGCGGCAGCGCGCGCTACCGAGGCGGCAACACAGGCGAGTGATGCCGCGGCCAAGGCGGCGCAAGCTGCAAGTTGGAGCGCGCAGGCGGCTAACGCCGCGACGGCGCAAGCGACGAGCGCTGGCGCGGTCAATCCGACTCCAGTGAAAGGTCCGTTCCAGTCGTTTCCGTATTGGGCCGTGTGCTGGCTGCTGTTCTTTTTGCTGATGTTCCTGTTTGGTGGTGCCCCCTTTGCCGCGCTGATCTTCTTTACGATTCCCATCTATCACTGGGTGGCGCGTGCGCTCGATGGTGATTGGGCGCGCGGGGATATTCAGGTTGGTCCGGCACCGGTTGCAATCAAGGCCCAGGGGAAGGATACTTCTGCGGAACCTGATGCTGACGTGGCTACCGCGACCCCCGCTGATCCGAGCGCCAAAGAAGGTGATGAATAATGAAACTCTCGCATGAATCTAAGGTGCGTCTGGGCGTTGGCATCGGAGCGTTTGTGCTTATTGTTGGGCTTGTCTTTGGCGCTTCGCGGACATTGATT
This sequence comes from uncultured Collinsella sp., assembly GCA_900551205.1. Lineage (GTDB taxonomy): Bacteria > Actinomycetota > Coriobacteriia > Coriobacteriales > Coriobacteriaceae > Collinsella. Next base: position 15,928 of record URUW01000006.1, read on the forward strand.
CATTTTGATGGTCCGTGGGATCTCGGCAATATTGCATCCGGCTTGTCCGGTATGGACGATGCGGTTGACGCCGATGTTTTGAACGATGGCGGTAAGTATTCCGCTCAGCCTCAGCAGCTTTCGAGTACGACTTTTGATGCCGATATGTTCCGCTACCTCGATTTCGATATCAATGCGGCTTCGGTGGACGTCAAGGTTGTTGATGGCAACAAGGCTCGCGTTATCGAGCGGGGGCGTGTTGCCAAGGGTATGGATGCCTCCAAGGCCGCGACGCAAAATATCGCATCCGTCAAAGACTCGGCACTCAAGATTTCCCAGTTTAGAAGTGATGACGGTAAGGCAATCGACCGCACGGTTACGGTTGAGCTGCCGCGCCGTGTTGCCGAACATCTGAAGGGAGTTAACGCGCACGTACGTTCGGGTGATCTGCAGATCGCCGGCATCATCTGCGATGGCTTCGATCTTTTCCTGGACTCGGGAGATGTAGAGTTTGCGGGCGGCGTGACTGATGCGCTCAGCGCCGAGGTCGGTTCGGGCGATGTGACGTTTGACCTGAATCAGGCCCCCGCGAACTCGATGGATGTTACCGTGGGCTCGGGCGATGTGGAGATGACGGTTCCGAACTCTACGGGCTTTAAGGCGAGCCTTACTCTGGGTAGCGGTGACTTCGAGAGCGATTTCCTTCCGGATGGCTACGATGGTGAGGCCGTTTCGAATCTTGAGTTCGACAACGGTGATAAGTCCGCCACGTATCGTTTTGAGGTCGGCTCGGGCGACGTGTCCTTTGGTTCGGAGTGACGGGCAGTTTTCGAAAACCCGTAAGCATAGACGCGCTGTTTGATGAAGGCGCCGAAGCCGAGGTCGGCTCCGGCGCCTTTGCCTTTACAATGGGGGCATGGAACAGATTATCTTGAACATACTCGAGGCCCTGCGTCGCGGCGAGACCGTGGACGACAAGGCGCTCGTCAAACTGATACATGCCGAGGTACGCCGTGAGGGTACCGACAAGCGCGATCTGGCCAAGCGCCGTCTGCTGCCGTTCTACCAGCGGGTTAAACGCGAGGAGCCGGCTCGTTGGGCTGCGTGGAATGTCGATGCCGATCTGGAACGCCAGTTGCTGCGAGTGCTGAGGATGAAGCCGCGTCGCACGGCTTCGGGCGTGGCGACCATTACCGTCATCACCAAGCCGTGGCCCTGTTCGGGCGATTGCCTGTTTTGCCCCAGCGATCTGCGCATGCCCAAAAGCTATCTGCACGACGAGCCGGCGTGCGCCCGCGCGGAGCAAAACCGCTTCGATCCGTATCTGCAGGTGAGCGCTCGTCTGACCGCGCTTTCGCAGATGGGGCATGCGACCGACAAGATTGAGCTCATCGTGCTCGGTGGCACCTGGAGCGACTATCCGGAAGGCTATCAGACATGGTTTATGTCGGAACTTTTCCGTGCGCTCAATGACGATGCCGTGGCCGGCGTGGCGGCCAATCCCATGCTGGCGCGTCCGGGTATCAGTCGTGCCGAGGCAGGGCGCCTGCTCGATGATGCTCCCGCCGATGCTCTTCCGTCGGTAGTGGCGGAGCGTCGCGAGCGCTATCGGGCCGCCGGCATTGCGACAGACGAGGCCGAGCTTACTGCCGGCGTTGCCGACGAGCAGGAGCGTGTGGATGCCGCCGTGGGCGGATACAACCGCGCGGTGCGTCGCCTGTACGGTCCCGGCACGCCGTGGGGCGAGGTTGCCGAGTGGCAGACCGCCACGATGGAGGAGCTTGAGCGTCAGCAGCGCATCAACGAGACGGCGAAGCATCGCGTGGTGGGGCTCGTTATCGAGACGCGCCCCGATGCCGTGACGCCGCAAGCGCTCACGCTCGTTCGCCGCCTGGGCTGCACCAAGATTCAGATGGGCATCCAGAGTCTCGACCAGCACCTGCTCGACATCAACGAGCGCCGTATTTCGGTGGCACAGATCGAGCGAGCGTTTTCGCTCGCGCGCCTATTTGGCTTTAAGATTCACGCGCACTTTATGCTCAACTTGCTCGGCGCCACGCCCGAAGGGGACAAGCGCGACTACAAGCGCTTTATGACCGAGGGGGCCTTTATGCCCGATGAGGCCAAGGTCTACCCGTGCGCACTCATCGAGGGCTCGCGTCTGGTGGGCTGTTACGAGCGTGGCGAGTGGCGCCCCTATACCGAGGAAGAGCTGCTCGACGTGCTGGCCGACGACATCGTGGTGACGCCGACGTTCTGCCGTATCAGTCGCATGATTCGCGACTTTAGTTCCGACGACATTATGGTGGGCAACAAGAAGCCCAACCTGCGTCAACTCGTCGAAAACCGCTTGGCGGCTCGCGGAGAAGGCGCGGCGGTGCGCGAGATTCGCTATCGCGAGATCGGTACCGCGGGTGCCGACTTGGATGAGCTGTCTCTCGATGAGGAAGTGGTGTACGAGACGCCGGTGACTTACGAACGCTTTTTGCAGTGGGTGACGCCGCAGGGCAAGATCGCGGGTTTTTTGCGGCTGTCGCTGCCCGACCGTTCGTTTGTTGCCGCGCACGCGGACGAGCTGCCGACGATGCCGGACGAGGCGATGATTCGCGAGGTACACGTGTATGGCATGGCGGCGCGCGTGGGCGATCAGGGCCAGGCGGCGCAGCATCACGGGTTGGGGCGTTTGCTCGTAGAGCGTGCGTGCGAGATTGCCCGGGATGCGGGGTATTCGCACATCAACGTGATCAGCGCGATCGGTACGCGCGAGTACTATCGCCATCTGGGTTTTTACGACCATGGACTCTATCTGCAAAAGGAGCTCTAGATGAACAAGCCGAGTGTTTCTGCTGGCGTCGTTGCCGGCGTTGCCCTGGGAGCTGCGGCGCTTGGTGCGGCCGCCGTCGCTGTTCATGCTGCCTGCCTGCAGGTTGCGCGAACCCGCAATGGGCTGGCGCGTGTGAAGCGCGTGCACGCTGAGAGCGGCGATGAGATTCGCGTGCTGGTGCAAGGCGGCGTCTACCAAAGCGCGAGTTACGTTGGCGAGCGTTGGGCAGAGCCCGTCTTTGCGTACTATCGTGCGTTTGACGACGTGTTTGAGGCCGAGGATGCAATGCGCGACGCTTATGGTCACGGCATCGACCGCATGCTTATGCTAGGTGGCGGCGGGTTTGCCTATCCCAAATTTGCGCTGATGTCGCACGAGGGCCTGCGCATGGACGTTATCGAGTATGACGGAGAGGTAACACGCTTGGCGCGGCGCTGGTTCTACCTGGATGAGCTGGAGCACGCGGTGGGCGATCGCCTGCGAGTGATTACCGCTGAGGCTCGCTCGTATCTGGGTGTGACGAGCGTGGGCCATCGTCGCTACGACGTGGTCGTGAGCGATTGCTTTGGCGGTACCGAGCCCGTGCGCGAGCTGGCAACGGTTGCGGCTCTGCGTTTGGTGCGAGGCAGCCTGAACCCCGGGGGTATCTACGTGGCCAATAGCGTGAGCGCAAACGAGGGGAGCGATGTGACGTTCCTGCGCGACTGCGCTGCCACGGCACTCGAGGTATTCGCCCACGCCTGGGTGGTCCCATGTGGCGATGCGGAGTTCGGCGGCGAGGAGAACTACCTGCTCGTCGCCAGCGACGGCGACTACGCTTTTGCCGAAGCCGTGCCCTTCGACGCCGACTTCCTCGGCATCGTCCTTCACGACAAATAAGTTTCCCCGTCCCAAAAAGACTGGTCTTAGGCGTGGTCGCGCCAGCTGAGAACGCGCTGCTTCATACCCTCGATGTCGAGCACGCCTTCGGCAAAGCCCTTGCGCACGAGCTCTTCGGGAACGAACTCATCGTAACGATCAAAGAAAGGCACCTCGCCGGGATAGACGAGCTCGATGGGATCGAAGTCCTTCTCGGCTTCGGCGGCGAGCACCTCAAAGAACATCTCTTCGTCGGCCTTCATCTTAAATTGCATAAAGTACGGGCGTGACGGGTCGAGTCCGCGAAGGCCCAGCTCAGCGGCGCATTTGATTTTAAGCATGCGCTCGAGTGCTAGGAAGGCGTAGCTGCCCAACCAGGGGAAGAGCACCCAGGTGTCGCCACCCAGATTGATGAGCGGCTTAGTTCCCGCGCCCGAAATCTCGGCGGTATGACGAGCCTGCGCCAAGCGAGCCCGTGCGTTACCCATAAGGTACGGATATGCTGCGTGCTCAGTGAGCGCTTGGCGCATACGCTCGAGCACATGCGTGTTAATGTCGCCGGGGCAGTCGCCAAAGTAGGCCGGCACCCGGCCCTTGACCTGCGTGGCAAAGACAGTGTGGCGCTTCCAGTCCACTTCCTCGACAATCCAGCAGTGTCCGGCGATGGCGATGCGCTCACCGGGCGGGGGCGGATTAACGATCGTGCCCAGCTCGGCCGATTCGCTCCGGACGGTAAACTCCTCGTTTTCCTGGAACACGGCGTAGAACTTAAAGTTGTTGATGATGCGCTCGCCCGCGAGACCCACGATGAGCCCGCCACCTTCGGTGACCTGGATATGGTCGATCTTAATGAGGTGACGTAGCAGCACACGGTAATCGTCTGCCGAGACACGGTGGAAATAGCTGAGCGTGAGCACGCGCTGGGCAAGTTCGGCCGGCGTGAGCTCGCCGGTGCTGGCGAGGGTCGACATAGTCTGGTGATAGAGCAGGCTGTAGGGGAGACGATCGAGCTCGGGTGGCTCGACCCACTTTTCCTCGCGATAGAGTTGTACGAGCGCGATACCCTGCAGGAGCTTCCAGGGAATGGTTTCGGGCATCATCGTGCGCGGCTCGGGCTCTTCCTCGCGCATGACAAACCACATCTCGGGCGGAAGATCGCGACGGCCTGTGCGCCCCATGCGCTGCAAAAAGGAGCTGACGGTAAACGGCGCGTCAATCTGGAAGGCGCGCTCCAGGCGGCCGATATCGATACCGAGCTCCAGCGTAGAGGTGGTGACGGTCGTCTGTGCCTGTTCCTCGTCGCGCATGAGCTCTTCTGCCGTCTCGCGCAGCGATGCCGAAAGATTGCCGTGGTGGATGAGAAAGCGGTCGGGCTCGTGCCGGCTCTCGCAGTAGCTACGCAGCATGGAGCATACGGCCTCTGCCTCCTCGCGCGAGTTGGCAAAGACCAGGCATTTGCGGCCGCGGGTGTGTTCGAAGATATAGCCCATGCCGGGGTCGGCGTTGTCGGGCGCCGTGTCGGTGGGGTTGAGAAGCGCCTGCTCGGTCGCTCGTGGGATGTCGACTTCGCCCTCGGGGGCCGAGGAAGTTTGGCGGTCCTTGGGAGCGGCCTTGCCCCGTGCCCGCTCACGACGTTGATGGCGCTCCTCTTGTGTGAGCTGTCCGCTGTGACGCATGTCTTGGGCGCCGGCGGGCAGCGCCGCGGATACCGCTGCCTCGATGCGCTCGCACGCGAGTACTTCGGCCTCTTGAGGACCTGTGCCCATGAATCCCCGCTGCTGAGCCTGGGGGCCCGAGTTGTAGAAGTGCTCCATGGAGATGCGCCACACGCGGCGCGGTTCCTCAAAGCGGGGGATAACGCAGTCGCGCCCCGTTCCCTGCGAGAGAAAGGCGCCCGTGCGCTCGGGGTCGCCGATGGTGGCCGAAAGGCCAATGCGGCGGGGCTGCACGCCTGCCATGCGCGAGAGGCGCTCGATAAGACAGAGCGTCTGCCCGCCGCGGTCGCCGCGCATGAGCGAATGGACTTCGTCGATAACCACATAGCGCAGGTCGCAAAACATGCGCGGGATCGCCATGTGCTTATGGATCAGGAGTGCCTCGAGCGACTCGGGCGTAATCTGTAGGATGCCGCTCGGTTTTTTGATGAGTTTGGCCTTGTGTGATTGCGAGACATCGCCATGCCAGTGCCAGACGGGGATATCGGCTTCTTCGCACAGGTCGTTGAGGCGGAAGAATTGGTCGTTGATGAGCGCCTTGAGGGGGCCAATGTAGAGGGCGCCCACGCTTGCGGGCGGGTTCTCCCAAAACTCGGTCAGGATGGGAAAGAAGGCTGCCTCGGTTTTGCCGGAAGCCGTGGATGCCGTCAGGAGCACATTGTCCTGTGTGTTGAAGATGGCATCTGCCGCCGCAACCTGGATAGAGCGCAAGCTCTCCCAATCGTGGGAGTAGATGAAGTCTTGGATAAACGGGGCGTAGCGGTCAAAGGCGTTCACGGGGCCTCCTTTCAACAACGAATCTCTCAACGCGGCTGGCAACGGCTTGCTGCATTACTGCTTCAACGTTTGCCCAGATAAAACCTGCCAAAATAAACCTGTCCCTTTTTGGTGGGTTAGATGGTGAACTCGGCGAAGTTGCGGTCGCCGCCTGCGGTGCCGGTGTCGCCTGTTGCGGTTGCCGGCGCCAACGCGTCGCCGCCGACGCTTTGCAGCAGCTCGGCCACGTTGGCGTCGGGGTTTTGGCATAGGATGTCGAGCAGCTCGATAAAGTCACGAATGACTTCACGCGGCGTCAGATGCGTGTCGGCTCCCACGCGACCGAACTCGATCTTGAGGAAGTCCACCAAGTCGTTCTCGGTAAGCGTGGGCGTCCAGCCAAAGTAGCCGGCGTGAATTTGCATGAGTTTTTCGATCAGCACCAGCAGCTCCTCGTAGGTGAGTGGCTGCAGGCGGATGATGGGCGCGAGCATGTCCTTAAGGTCTTCGCGCGCAAAGCGGCCCTGAGCGAGTCGGCTGCGCAGGGCCTCGTAGGAGAACACGCCGCGGCGGCGGTCTTCGATGGAGGTTGGCGTGCCGCCCATGATCATGCCTAGGTACTGCGCCTTGCCCTGGAGCGTGTCGTTGTACATGGTCAGGATCTTCTCGTAGTTGTATTGGCGCGTGATGGCGTTGGGAATCTTATACAGATTCACGAGCTCGTCGATGAGCACCAGCATGCCCTTGTAGCCACTGCAGACCAAAAAACGCGCGATGAGTTTGACGTAGTCGTACCAGTCGTCATCGCTGATGATGGTTGAGGAGCCCAGCTCGGCGCGTGCCTCGCTCTTGGTGCGGTATTCGCCGCGAATCCATTTGGTCACGCGGCTCATGGTCTCTTCGTCGCCCCCGGATGCGGCCATGCGATAGCGGCGGAGCATGCGGGTGAAGTCGAAGCCGTGGACCATCTCCTCGAGCGGGGCCAGTTGGGCATTGACGACCGACTCGTCGACGTCGGCACACGAGGCGACCCAGCGATCCAGAATAAGGTTGAGCGCACCGCCCTCGGGGCGCGTCTTGGTCGATATATTGCGGATGAGCTCGCGGTAGGTGGCCTGACCGCCTTGCAGGCGGCGCTCGGGCGACAGGTCGGCATCAGCGACGACGAATCCCTCGCCCATGGCGTGCGTGCGGATAGTCTGGAGCAAAAAGCTCTTGCCGGCGCCGTAACGACCGACCAGAAAGCGGAAGCTCGCGCCACCGTCGGCGATGAGACTCAGATCGGTGAGCAGGGCGCGGATCTCGACCTCGCGCCCTACGGTGATGTAAGGAAGGCCGAT
>URUW01000007.1 GCA_900551205.1 uncultured Collinsella sp.
GCGCCGGGCAAAGCTAAATCCCATAAGGTCACTACTGGTTGTCAGCAGCCGAGAAATCCATATCGAGCGAGGAAACGGCCCAGCCGATATGGTTGTCGGAGCGCACGAATTTGACGGTGTACTCCTGCTCGCCTCCCTTGGACAGCGATGCCTTCACCTTGGCGGTCGTCTCGGTCATGGACTGATCCATGCCCTCGACGGACACGGTGGCACCCTGCGGAATCGAGGAGATGATCATCGACTTGGCGTCCTCGGACAGGCTCGAGGCCAGGCAAGACTCGGCCTTTGCGGTGTCACCGTCGCCGGCAGCCTGGAACAGATCGGTAACGACAGACTCCTGAGACGGGAAGCCAAAGCCGCGCGTGTAAGCAAAGCCCAGACCGCCCGCGGCGATCAAAATGAGCAGAAGCAGCACGATGAAGACTTTGAGACCCGTGTGGCGATGGCGACGACGGACCTTGGCCTGCTTGCGGTCCTGACGGTCCTGCTGGACCATCTCGGACTCGGACAGCGTAAAGAAGCCGGTGTCCGAGGGATCGGGCATAAACTGACCGGTCGCGCCCGTAGGATCGAGCGGATCGACGGCAGGAGCGTCCATCGCGGGCGCCGGAGCCGTGGCCATAGCCGTTTGGGCAGACAGCGCGGCAAGCGAATCGTGCACGCGGGCAAGCTCGTCGGCCTGCTCGGAGGTGAGCTGGTAGATGCCATCGGCAGTAGCGGCGTTAAAGGCGTCGAGTGCGTCGGAGGGACGGCCGGCGGCAGAAAGCGCCTGACCCATGCCGGCGTTGAGCGCACGCGTGTCGTCGCGGGGGCCGGCAAAGTCGATAGCCGTGCGGTAGGTCTCCACGGCATCCGCCGGACGGCCGAGTTTAATGAAGCAACGACCGAGCTCGCCGAGTGCGGCGGCAGGAGCCGGATTGGCGCCGTCGATGGCGGCCTGACGGAAGGCAGTACCCGCGTTGGCATAGTCGCCCGACTGGAACAGCGCGTTACCCAGGCCCAGATAGGCCTTAAACGGCGTGGCATAGGAAGCATCCTGCGTAGCGGCAGAGAACGCCTGGGCAGCCGTCGTGTAGTCGCCCACGGCGGCGAGCGCCTTGCCGCGGTTGGTGAGCAGCGCGCCGCGCTTGCCGTAGGTGCCGTCGTTGAGGGCGGCGGCATAGGCCTCGGCGGCCTCGGCATACATGCCCAGGTGCATCAAGGCGTTGCCACGAAGGTGATCGGCCTCGCCCATAATCTCATCGAGAGTCTTTGCCGCCCCAAGCATCTGGGCTGCAGCGGAAAAATCACCCGCGCGGTAAGCGGCGCGGCCCTGTTGGATCAGCTGGCTATTCAAGGAAGTCCCCTTTACTCGTGAACGATCTCGACATGGACGATCTCGTCGCCGGCACGCAGCTGCGAAATCACATCGAGACCCTCGACCGTGGTACCAAAGACGGTGTAACCGGAATCGAGGTTATGCTGGGCACCCAGGCAGAAGTAGAACTGCGAACCCGCGGAATCGGGGTCCATGGAGCGTGCCATGGCAAGGGCGCCATCGACATGGCTGTTGCGCGGATTGGTGGCAAACTCGCCCTTGATGCAGTAGCCGGGGCCACCGGTACCGGGCATGCCGTCGGGGCCCTCAAGACCGGCGGCGACGTCGGCGCCGGACATGTCGCGGGTATTGGGGTCGCCACCTTGGATAACAAAACCGGGCACATAGCGATGGAACTTAAGGCCATCATAGAAACCCATCGTGGAAAGCTCGCAGAAGTTCGCGACATGAATGGGAGCGCCCTCGCCGTCAAACTTGACCTTGATGGTACCCTTCGACGTCTCGATTACGGCACACTCGTCGCCGACAAGCTGATACTCGGGCGTGTAGAGCTCTTTCTTAAAACCAAACATGTGGTTCCTTCCTCGTGCGTTTAAAGCATATTTGTACGAATTGTAGCAATAAGCACGGGCTTACATCAATTGCGCACGTAGGTTATGCCGACTATGGCGAACTAATTTAAGGAACGCTGCTGCGGCTTCCAGGAACCCACATTGGCATCGTACTGGTTCAGCGCGCTGTTGCCGCCCTGCGCGATGGGCGCCAGGATCTCGCTTTGGTGGGAACTCATCGACTCGCCATCGGGAATGGCCAGCGAGATATCCCAGCTCTGGCAGATCACGTCGACGCGCTCATACATCCACTCGGCAAGCTGCTTTAAGTGGGCGATGTCATCCGCATAGACCGTATCGTCCTGTACTTTCAGGTTGTTAAGCTCATCTTGCGTCTTTTTGATCTGGTCGCGCAGGGCGTAGGCACTCTGCGACAGCTCCTGACGGGTGGACAGCGGCGTTCGGAGATAACCGTTGTTAAAGGAATCGATGACCTCGCCGATCTGGTCCTCGTCAGCGTAGGACACGATGGTCTGATACAGACCGTCGAGCCTGGTATAGAGCTGATCATCGGTGAGCACGGTTTCTTCCTGGACCACCTCCGCAGAATCGTCCTGCTTGGTATCGTCCTCAGTGGCCTCGCCCTTTTGGCGCGTGGGGAAGGTGGTCTGTGCAGCTTGGCCAAACTGGTCGTAGAAGCCGGGCATGACACCCATGGGATCGGTCGTCACGAACCAATAGGCACCGCCGCAAACGACGGCAAGGACCGCGATGACGACGAGCGGCTTGGGGATATGACGCTTATGCTTGTGATAGGCGTCCTCGTCGGGGTGCACCTTGCGCTTGGGTTTTTGAGCATCGTCATGCAGGGAAACGGGCGTGGGAATATCGACCTTGGGGATACCGAAATCCTTATCGAAAGCCGGCAGCACGCAGGTCTCATTGGGGTCGGCGGCGTCCGAAAGCACCGCAGCGGCAGAGGCCGGCGCATGCGGCACCTCGGTATCGATCTGCTCTTGCGTTAGGCGCGGAAAGCCCGCCGTGCGGCCCGCTGCCAGGTCGGATGCTGCCGCGTCCTCGGAGAGGATACCCGGAGCGGGGCGTCCACATTTGGGGCACGTACGATCATGCGGAGAAAGACGGGCACCGCAGCCCTCACAGAACACGAACTCGGTGTGCTCCGGACCATCGCCCGGACCCACATAGGCGTTGCAGTAGGGGCAGAACGAGGCGCCGTCCTCGATAGTCTTAAGGCAATGCGGGCAGATCACGGCATCCTCTTTTCGAAGCAATTCAAACAATCGAGGTTAGAGCATAACATCGCCACGGCCCCACAGGAGCAAGGCACCAATTCAACATCGCCAGGGCGCGTAGCTACTTCTTCTTTTTGCTTGGCATCGAAACTTTGATGCCTTGGGCGGACTTGGTTACGCGGGAGCGCTTGGCGCCCGTGGGCTTCTTTTTCTTGGGCTGGGCCTGGGCCACGCCCTCGAGTGCGCGGGCCTCGGCCTCACGAACGGTGCGAGCTTCGCGGCGCTGCGCCATGTCGGCGGCGACGCGCTTGGCAAAACGCTCCGCCGTCGAACCCGTCGAGCTCACCTTGCCGCCACCGCGACCCAGGCGGACGCGAACACCGCGGCCAAAACCAGTTGCGGCATGACGACGACGCGGCTTGAGCGAATCCATCATCGTGGCGAGCTTAAAAAACACCGAGCAGGTAAAGACCACGACGGCAGCCAAGATAACCATCTGGCCCATTGTCAGGTTGGCAATAGACAGCAGCTCCGGGAATCCGATAACGCCCACCAGGATGCCGGCGACTACAAACACAAAGAGCACCACACGTAAGGGCGTGAGAGGCTGCGAGATGCGCCAGATCAGGCTGACGCTCGCCGCGCACGACGTAAGCAGGCACATCGTAGACAGCGTGAGCTGGCTAAAGCCAAACACCCGCGCCACAAAGATATCGAGCGCTGCAGCCAAAATGACCGCAATCGACGCCGGCAGTGCCCGCTTGAGCACGTTCGTCAGGAACGATCCCTTCACGCGAGCATTGTTGGGCTCCAGGCCCAACACAAAGCCCGGCGCGCCAATACAGAAGAAGTTAATGAGCGTCATCTGGATGGGCTCGAAGGGGTACGGCGGCAGCGCGATGCACAGCGCCGCCAAGCCCATCGAGAACAGCGTTTTGGTCAGGAACAGCGCCGCGGAGCGCTGCAGGTTGTTGATGGAGCGACGGCCCTCGGCCACCACGGCGGGCATCGAGGCAAAGTCGTTGTCGACGAGTACGATCTCGGCCACGTTACGCGCGGCGTCGGAGCCAGCCGCCATGGCGACGGAGCAGTCAGCCTCCTTGAGCGCCAGCACGTCGTTGACGCCGTCGCCCGTCATGGCCACGGTGTGCTCGCGGCGCTTGAGTGCCTGCACGAGCTCGCGCTTCTGCTGCGGGGTCACACGACCAAAGACATGGTAGCGGTCCACTGCGGCATCGAGCTTGGCCGGCGTATCGAGCGTCGTGGCGTCCACATAAGCGTCAGCCCCCGGCACGCCCACCACGCGCGCAATCGACGACACCGTACGCGGGTCGTCGCCACTGATCACGTTGAGGGTCACGCCCTGCTCGTTAAAGTACCCGATGGTCTCGGCGGCCGAGGTGCGGATCTCGTCGCGAATGGTCACAAAGCCCACGGGCTCGGCCTCGCCCACCATATCGCCATCGGGCGTAAAGCCGTCCACGCAGGCCACCACAAGCACGCGGCAGGTGTCGGCAAGTTCGGCGACACGGTTCTCGACCTGGGCAAACGCACGATCAGAGAGCACAAACTGCGCCGCACCCATCACATATGAGCCCTGTGCAAACGACGCGCCGCTCCACTTTTTGAAAGACGAGAACGGAATGACCGACAGCGGCTCAGACACCTCGACCGGACGGTCGGCGTAATAGTTGAGCAGCGCCTGACAGGTCTCGTTGGCATCGGCCGAGGTCGCACGTGCGACGTTAGCCAGCGCAAAATCGAGCACCGTGGTATCGACGGGAACGGCGGCGTCGCCCTCCCCCGCACCCATACCCTCGACCGGCAGCGGATAGGTACCCTCGACCTCCATGCGGCCCGACGTGATGGTGCCCGTCTTGTCCAGGCACAGCACGTCGACACGCGCGAGCGTCTCAATGCAGTAGAGCTGCTGCGCGAGTACCTTGCGGCGGGCCAGGCGCACCGTGGCGATGGCGAGCACCGACGAGGTCAGCAGCACCAGGCCTTGCGGGATCATGCCCAGCAGGGCGCCCACCGTGGACAGCAGCGCCGACGAAGGCACATGACCAGCCAACAGCTCGGAGAAGCACCACGAAAGCGCGCTATTGCCTGGGGTTCCCGCGGCATCCCACAGCTCGCTCACGCTCGAGGCAAACAACGCCAAACCGAGCGGGATCATGATGATGCTCGCAAAGCGCACGATGGCGTTGAGCGCGTTCATGATCTCGGAATTGACCTTTTTGACGTACTTGGCCTCGTTATTAATTTTGGCCACGTAGTTGTCGGCGCCGACATGGATCACGCGGGCGCGCAGCAGACCCGAGTCGATAAAGCTGCCGCTCATGAGCTCGGAACCGGGCTGTTTCTTAATAAGATCGCTCTCGCCCGTCAGCAGGCTCTCGTTCACGAGCGCCTCGCCCGAAACCACCACGGCGTCAGCGGGGATCTGGTCGCCGCGCCCCAGGCGGATGATGTCGTCGAGCACGATCTGGTCCAGGTCGAGCTCCACCTCGGAGCCGTCGCGCACCGCGATGGCCTTCTTGGAGGTCAGCAGCGTGAGCTTATCGACCATCTTTTTGGAACGCATGGACTGAATGACGCCAATAGCGGTATTGAGGAACACCACGAACAGGAACGTCAGATTCTTAAACGAACCGGTCAAAATGACCAGGAACGCCAAGATCACGTTGATCAAATTGAACAGCGTGCAGAGGTTCTCGATGATGAGCTCTTTGACCGACTTGGTCTTGAGCTCCATGTTGCGGTTGATCTTACCGGCGGCGATGCGCTCCTCGACCTCGGCGGTCGAGAGTCCGCGCTCGATATCCGTTGCTGCCATACCACGTCCCATCACGTCGCGTCGGTATAAGAAAAACCGCCCGGACCATGCGAGGTTCGGACGGTCTCACGTTCGATGGTGCCCCATGTTGGATTCGAACCAACGGCCTTCTGCTCCGGAGGCAGACGCTCTAATCCCCTGAGCTAATAGGGCCAACGTTTGGCATTATACCCAAGTGCACCACGGGCTATCAAAATAAAAGAAAAAGCTTTGCAATTCCGAGGAAGACGCGGCTCAACGGCCCACTTTAGAAGGCAAAAGCGAGTCAGATAGTATAAACTCTCATGCACCATATGTACACGGCTCGCGATGCGGGCCGTTTTTGCAAGGGCTATCCATCGAGGTGAGAGGCACACCATGATTGCAATTTTAAAAGAGAGCGCCAGCGACGAGGCCGTCAGCCATATCGTCAGCTGGATTGAGAAAAAGGGCCTGAAGACCGATGTCTCGCGCGGCGAGAATGAGACGATCATCGGCCTGGTGGGCGATACGACCAAGATCGACCCGTTCCTGCTCGAGTCCATGGATGTCGTCGAGCGCGTGCAGCGCGTCTCCGAGCCGTTCAAGCGCGCCAACCGCAAGTTCCACCCCGAGGACTCCGTCATCGACTGCGGCCACGGCGTCAAGATCGGCGGCGATCAGTTCCAGGTCATCGCCGGCCCGTGCTCCGTCGAGGGCGAGAACCTCATCCGCATCGCCCGCCGCGTGAAGGCCGCCGGTGCCACGATGCTGCGCGGCGGTGCCTACAAGCCCCGCACATCCCCTTACGCCTACCAGGGCATGGGCCCCGCCGGTCTGGACCTGCTGTGCGAGGCGTCTGCCGAGCTCGACATGCCGATCGTCACCGAGATCATGGACCCGCGCGACGTGCAGGTCTTCCTGGACAAGAAGATCGACGTCATGCAGATCGGTGCCCGCAACGCCCAGAACTTCCCTCTGCTCAAAGAGGTCGGCAAGACCAAGACCCCGATCCTGCTCAAGCGCGGCATGTCCGGCACGATCGATGAGCTGCTCATGGCCGCCGAGTACATAATGAGCGAGGGCAACGACAACGTCATCCTGTGCGAGCGCGGCATCCGCACCTTCGAGACCCGCACCCGCAACACCTTCGACCTCAACGCGTGCCGGTGCTGCACCACCTGTCGCACCTGCCCGTCGTCGCCGACCCCAGCCACGCCACCGGCTACACCCGCTACGTTGAGCCCATGGCGCTCGCCGCGACCGCCTGCGGTGCCAACGGCCTGGAGATCGAGGTCCACGACGAGCCCAGCCGCGCATGGTCCGACGGCGCTCAGGCCCTCACCCCCGATCAGTTCGACGACACCATGCGCCGCATCCGCGCCATCCGCGATGTCGTCTGCCAAGAGACCATGGAGTAGGCCATGGGTACGGTGAGAAACGCGCGCGTTAACCAGGGCGGTCCCAAATGCGCCGGTATAGTGGGCCTGGGCCTCATCGGCGGCAGCTTTGCCCGCGGCTATGCGCAGGCGGGCGTCCGCGTGCTGGCCTGGGATCCCGACGATGACGTGATGACGGCCGCCAGCATGGGCACCGTCGCCGGCGAGCTCAACGACGAGACGCTCGGCGAATGCGACATCATCGTCCTTGCCTGCTATCCCGAGGCCTGCATCGAGTGGCTTGAGGCGCACGCCCAGGCGCTCGCCGATGCCACCGACACCGATGCCATCATGGGCCCCGTGGTGATTGACACCGTAGGCGTGAAGGGCATCGTATGCGAGCGTGCCTTTGAGCTCGCCCGCGAGCACGGTTTTTACTTTGTGGGCGCGCACCCCATGGCGGGCACCCAGTTCTCGGGCTACGCTCACTCCCGTGCCGACCTGTTCCAGGGCGCTCCCCTGGTACTCGTTCCGCCCGCGGTGGACGATGCGCTCAAGCTGGAGCTTTTAGGCCAGGTGCGCGAAATGGTGCGCCCCCTGGGCTTTGGCAAGTTCAGCGTGACCAGCGCTACCGAGCACGACCGCGTCATCGCCTTTACAAGCCAGCTTGCGCACGTGGTATCCAACGCCTACGTTAAAAGCCCGACCGCTCAGGTTCACCACGGTTTTTCGGCCGGCAGCTACCGCGACCTCACCCGCGTGGCGCACCTCAATCCGCAGATGTGGTCCGAGCTCATGATCGACGACGCCGATGCGCTCGCCTTTGAGATCGACCATCTGATTGAATCGCTCGGCGCCTACAGCCGCGCCCTTAAGGAACGCGACCAGCGCTATCTGGAGAATCTCCTTGCCGAGGGCGATCGCATCAAGCGCGCACTCGACGACGAGGCCTCCCACTAGACAACCCATCACGCCAGGTCGAAAGGACCGAAGCTTATGGCGATTACCATCGATATCGACACTGCACGCCCCTATCAGGTGCATGTTGGCACGTTTTTGCTGGAGCAGGCGGGGCCGCTCGTGCGCGCCACCGCCGGCGGCACCAAGGCCGTCATCGTGACGGACACCAACGTGGGCCCGCTCTACCAGATGCCCGTTAAGCAGAGCCTGGAGGCGTCAGGCTACGAGGTGAGCATCTGCACCTTCGAGGCCGGCGAGGCCCATAAGCGCGCCGAGACCTACGTTGCCATTTTGGAGTTTGTGGCCGAGCACGAGCTTTCGCGCTCCGACGTGATCGTGGCACTCGGCGGCGGCGTCGTGGGCGACGTGGCGGGCTTTGTGGCCGCCACCTACATGCGCGGCTGCAAGTTTGTGCAGGTCCCCACGAGCCTGCTCGCCATGGTTGATTCGTCGGTGGGCGGAAAGACGGCCATCGACCTCGCTGCCGGCAAGAACCTGGCCGGCGCCTTTTGGCAGCCGAGTGTGGTTATCGCCGACGTGGGGTGCCTGGCCACCCTCACGCCCGAGCAGTTCGCCGACGGCTGCGGCGAGGTCGTCAAGCACGCCGTAATCGCCGACCCGGAGCTTTTCGCCGAGCTGGAGAAGACCCCGCTCACGCTGGAGCTGCTCAACCAGGACGTGGCTCGCGTGGCGCTTATCATTGCCCGCAATATCGACATCAAGCGCGCCGTGGTCGTCGCCGACGAGCGCGAAACCAACCAGCGCAAGCTCCTCAACTTTGGACACAGCGCCGGACACGCCGTCGAGGCCTGCGAGCACTTTGAGCTGGGACACGGCAACTGCGTGTCGATCGGCATGGGCATCATCACGCGCGCCGCGGCCCTGCACGGCGTCTGCGATGCCGCACTGCCCGGTCGTATTGAGGAACTCTGCGCCCGTCATGGCCTCACGACCCGCTGTGACCTAGATGCCGATACCGTCTTTGCCGAGGCGCTCCACGACAAGAAGCGCGCGGGCGACACCATCGACCTGGTGATTCCGCACGGCATTGGCCGCTGCAGCATCGACCGCACACCGCTTTCCACTTTCCACGAACTCATTACCGAGGGCCTCGGCCAGAAGGGAGACGCATCCGCATGCTAGCCCGCATCACCCCGTCCCCACTCAAGGGCACCGTTCCCGCCATCGCGTCCAAGTCGATGGCGCATCGCCTCATCATCTGCGCCGCGCTCGCCAACGGCGAGACACACGTCACCTGCAACACCACCTGTGCCGACATCGAGGCTACGGTGCGCTGCCTTACGGCACTCGGTGCCCGCATCGAGACCGTCGAGGATGGCTTCCAGGTCCACCCCACCATGAAGAGTGTTGAGTTTGGCCTGCTCAAGGCCCTTGCCGGCGGCACGCTTGACTGCGGTGAAAGCGGCTCCACGCTCCGCTTTATGCTGCCTGTCGCCTGCGCGCTGGGTGCAGAAGCAACTTTTGTGGGTCAGGGGCGCTTGGGCGCCCGCCCGCTCTCCCCGCTCTCGGACGAGATCATCGCCGCCGGCTGCGACCTACAGGGTCTGGGCGGTTTTCCGCTCAAGACGAGCGGCCGCATGCGCCCGGGCACCTTTGTGCTTCCGGGCAACGTGAGCTCGCAGTATATCTCCGGCCTGCTGCTGGCAGCCCCGCTGCTGGCCCAGCCCTCCTGCGTGCAGGTAACCGGCCTCATCGAGAGCCGCCCCTACATCAACCTGACGATACAGGCCATGAAGGCCTTTGGCGTCGAGGTCAACGTCGAGCGCATTCCGGCCAAGGACGGCCAGCCCGAGGTCACAAACTTCCGCGTGAGCAGTGGCTCGTACCGCACGCCCGGCAGCGTAGCCGTCGAGGGCGACTGGTCCAACGCCGCCTTTTGGCTGTGCGCCGGCGCCATCGGCACCGACCCAATCACCGTCGAGGGCGTGTCGCTAAGCTCCGCACAGGGCGACCGTAACGTGCTTGCCGCGCTTTCGCGCTTTGGCGCCCGCATCGTGCGCTCCACCAACGCCGCCACCGTGCAGTCCGACAAGCTCGCCGGCTTTGAGATGAGTGCCCACGACATTCCGGACCTGGTGCCCGTCATCTCAGCCGTGGCCTCGCTGGCACAGGGCCGCACCTTTATCCGCGATTGCGCCCGTCTGCGCATCAAGGAATCCGACCGTCTGGTCACCACCACCCGCGAGCTCACCGCGCTGGGCGCGCAGGTGCGCATTGCCGGCGATGACCTCATCATCAAGGGTGTCGATGCCTTCACCGGCGGCGAGGTCGATTCGCACAACGACCATCGCATCGCCATGATGGCCGCTATCGCCGCGAGCCGCGCCACCGGCGAGGTCGTGATCCACGGCGCCGAGGCCGTCAACAAGTCCTATCCCGATTTCTTCGACCACTACCGCCTGCTGGGCGGCAAGGTCACACTCGAGGAGGAATAGCATGTCCTCGACCTTTGGCAACGTCTTGCACTTAAGCATCTTCGGCCAGTCGCACTCCCCCGCCATCGGCTGCTCACTCGATGGCATCCCGGCGGGCATCGCCGTGGACCAGGAGCAGCTGCAGGCCTTCCTTGGCCGTCGCGCCCCCGGTCGCGACGAGACCGCAACCAAGCGCCGCGAGGCTGACGCCGCGCACATCATCGCCGGTGTTGTCGATGGACATACCACCGGCGCGCCCATCGCCGCGATTATCGAGAACACCAACACGCGCTCCAAGGATTACTCCGAGCTGCGCCGCAAGCCCCGTCCCGGACATGCGGACTTCCCTGCGCGCGTGAAGTATCACAACATGCACGATGTCGCCGGCGGCGGACACTTCTCCGGCCGCCTAACGGCACCCCTGTGCATCGCCGGCGGCATTGCGCTGCAGGCACTCGAGGCCCGCGGCATTAAAGTGATGGCGCATGTGGCGCAGATCGGCGGCATCTCCGACCTGCCGATGGACGATATGGTCTATCGCGAGGCCGACCGCAAGGCGATCCTTACGAACGATCTGCCGTGCATTGACGCCGCCGCAGCCGGCCGCATGCGCGAGGAGATCCTAGCCGCGCGCGACGAACTCGACAGCATCGGCGGCATCGTGGAGTGCGGCATTTACGGGCTTCCCGCAGGCATCGGCGACCCCATGTTCAACGGCATCGAGAACCGCATCGCGCAAATCGCGTTTGGCATTCCCGCCGTAAAGGGCGTGGAGTTCGGCATGGGCTTTGCCGTGGCCGCCATGCGCGGCAGCGAGAACAACGATCCGTATCGAATCGATGCCGAGACCGGCGAGATCGAGGTCGAATCCAATAACGCCGGCGGCATCCTGGGCGGTATTTCGACCGGCGCTCCCGTCATGTGGCGCATGGCCGTAAAGCCGACGCCCTCAATTGGCCGCGAGCAGCAGACGGTGGACATGGACGCTATGGAAAATGCCGAGCTCTCGGTCCACGGCCGCCACGATCCCTGCATCGTCCCCCGAGCTGTCCCCGTAGCCGAAGCAGCCGCCGCCTTCGCCATCTGGGACGCCCTCCTCGAAGACGCCGCCCAGCGCTAACTACCAACCCCTCAACATCCCCCGACACGTGAAAGGGGTCTCCATGGACCTTGCTGACATCCGCCAGGCCATCGATGGCATCGACACCACGCTCCTCAACAGCTTTGTCGAGCGCATGGACATTGCCACCGAGGTCGCCAAGTCAAAAATCGAGATGGGCAAGGCCGTCTTCGACCCCGCCCGTGAGCGTTCCAAGCTCAACAACCTCGCCAGCCGCGCGCCCGAGCGCTACGAGGCGCAGACCATCACCCTGTTCCGTCTCCTCATGAGCATGAGCAAGGCCGCGCAGCAGCGCTACATCAACGAGCTCAAGGGCATCACGGTGTCGCAAAAGGCCCATGCCACGGCTGCAGCCTCCGACACGCCCTTCCCTCAAACGGCCACCGTCGCCTGCCAGGGCGTCGAGGGCGCTTACAGCCAAATCGCCGCATGCAAGCTCTTCGACGTGCCCGACATCGCGTTTTTCGAGACCTTCGAGGGCGTCATGCGTGCCGTGCGCGACGGCTTCTGCGAGTTTGGCGTGCTGCCCATCGAGAACTCCACCGCCGGCTCGGTCAACGCCGTCTACGACCTGCTCGCCCAGTTCGACTTCCACATCGTGCGCTCGCTCCGCCTCAAAATCGACCACAACCTGCTCGTCAAGCCCGGCACCAAGCTTGCGGACGTGCACGAGGTCTACAGCCACGGCCAGGCCATTGCCCAATGCGCCGGCTTTATCGAGGCGCACGACCTGCAGGCCACCAAGTACCCCAACACGGCCATGTCGGCCGAGATGGTCGCCAGCTCCGAGCGCACCGATGTTGCCGCCATCGCATCGCGCAGCTGCGCCGCACTCTACGGCCTGGAGGTACTGGAGCCCAACATCCAGGACTCGGACAACAACTACACGCGCTTTGTCGTCATCAGCCGCGAGCCACGCGTCTACCCCGGCGCCAACCGCACCTCGCTCATGATTACCACGGCCAACGAGCCGGGCGCACTCTATCGCGTACTCGAGCGCTTCTACGCGCTCAATATCAACCTCATCAAGCTCGAGAGCCGCCCCATCCCCGGGCACGACTTTGAGTTTATGTTCTACTTTGACCTGGACTGCCCCTTTGGCAGCAAGGCCCTCGATGACCTGCTCGATTCCATCGACGACGTGTGCGAGAGCTTCACCTACTTTGGCAGTTACACGGAGGTGCTCTAGATGACCGATGTCGCCGCAACCCGCCCCTACGGAGTGCTGGGCCGCGTGCTGGGCCACAGCTACACCCCGACCATCTACAAGGAGCTCGCGGGGCTCGAGTACGTACGATTTGAGCGCGAGCCCGAGGATCTTGAGGCCTTTATGACAGGCGACGAATGGGAGGGCACCAACGTGACCATCCCCTACAAGCGCGCCGTCATGGAATACCTGGACGAGCTGAGTCCACTCGCCGAGCGTATGGGAAACGTCAACACCATCACGCGCCTGCCCGACGGCCGCCTGCGCGGCGATAATACCGACTACTTCGGTTTTCAGTGCCTGGTCGAGGAGCTGGGGGTTGATGTTGCCGGCAAGAAGGCTCTCGTGCTCGGGGCCACCGGCGGCGCGGGTACTACGGCCAGTATGGTGCTCGGCGATCTGGGCGCCACCGTCGTGCCCGCGGGCCGCACGAGCGAGGTCAACTACGACAATATCTCGCAGCAGTCCGACGCTGCTCTGCTCGTCAACTGCACGCCCGCCGGCATGTTCCCCCACTGCCCCGACGCCCCCTGCACGCTCGAAGGGCTCGATGCGCTCGAAGGCGTTATCGACATTGTCTACAACCCTGCCCGTACGGGCCTGATGCTCGAGGCCGAGCGCCGCGACATCCCCTGCATCGGCGGCCTGCTCATGCTCGTGGCCCAGGCGGCACAAGCCGTTGAGCGCTATACCGGCCAGGTCACCCCGCGTGAGCGCATCCTGGACGTAACGGAGCGCTTGTCACGCCGCGAACAGAACATCGCACTGATCGGCATGCCGGGCTCGGGCAAGACCCGCGTTGGTGAGCAGATTGCCCTGCTCACGGGACGCGAGCATATCGACCTGGACCGCGCCCTCGAGGAACGCCTGGGCATGCCCTGCGCCGACTTTATCGTCGAGCGCGGCGAGGCGGCCTTCCGCGAGCAGGAGACGGTGGCGCTGTCCGACATCTCCAAGCGCAGCGGCCTGGTGCTTTCCACGGGCGGCGGCGTGGTCACGCGCGACGAGAACTACCCGCTACTGCACCAGAACAGCCAGATCGTGATGCTCAACCGCAAGCTCGACGAACTCGCCTACAAGGGACGCCCCATCACCGCCCGCGACGGTATCGACAAGCTGGCCGAGCAGCGCATGCCACACTACCGCGCCTGGGCCGACTACATCATCGACTCACGCGACTGCGCCGCCAACACCGCGGCCGCCGTCCTCGACACCCTCCCACCCGCTCTCTAACCAAAACCACCACAAAGGGGACAGGCACCTTTGTGGTGGTTTTTCAACTGCAAAGGAAGCAACCATGAAAGCACTCGTCATTAACGGCCCCAACCTCAACATGCTCGGCATTCGCGAGCCAGGCATCTACGGCAGCGACAACTACGATCGCTTAGTGCAGATCTGCCAGGAAGCGGGTGCCGCACAGGGCTTCGACGAGGTCGAGGTCTTCCAGTCTAACCACGAGGGCAGCATCGTCGACAAGATCCAGGAGGCTTACGGAAAGGTCGACGGCATCGTCATCAACCCGGCCGCCTACACGCACACAAGCGTGGCCATCCTGGACGCGCTCAAAGCCGTCGCCATCCCGGCTGTGGAGGTCCACATTAGCGCAGTCGAGACCCGCGAAGACTTCCGCCAGGTGAGCTACGCCCGTCTGGCCTGCTTCGCCACCATCACCGGAGAGGGCCTGAAGGGCTACGCCCACGCGTTGGAGCTGCTGAAAGAGCATCTCGAAAAGTAAAATGCCAACCCCAACAAACAGCAGCGGCTTGCTCGCGCTCGGCTCCAGCAACACACAAGATGAAAAAAGCCCAGACCACCCAACGGTCTGGGCTTAATAAACGATGGTGCTCCATGGCGGATTCGAACCGTCGACCTTGGGATTAGAAGTCCCCTGCTCTATCCAACTGAGCTAATGGAGCAAATAACCGCACGCCCAAGCAAGCACAAGCCTGTCAGGCGCAAGTAATTATAACCTAGTTGAACTGCTCGCGGTACGCCTTGCAGACCTCATCGACCGGGCCGTCCATGCGAAGGTCACCCTTCTCAATCCAAACGGCACGCTGGCAGATGCGCTCAACCTGCTCCATAGAGTGCGAAACGAACAGAACCGTCACGTCGCCGCTCTGGATAAAGTGCTGGATGCGGGCCTCACACTTTTGCTGGAAGAACACATCACCGACGGACAGCGTCTCGTCAACGATCAGAATATCGGGCTCGGTAATCGTCGCGATTGCAAAGGCGATACGCGCCACCATGCCCGAAGAGAAGTTCTTAAGCGGCATATCGACAAAGTTCTGCAGCTCAGCGAACTCGATAATGCCGTCAAAGTTGGCGTAGATGAACTCCTTGGTATAGCCGAGCAGGGCGCCGTTCAGATAGATGTTCTCGCGGGCGGTCAGCTCGGGGTCAAAGCCGGCGCCAAGCTCAATCAGCGGCGCGATGTTACCGTGCACCTTAACGCTGCCCTCGCTAGGCTCAAGCACGCCAGCGATAATCTTGAGCATCGTAGACTTGCCGGAACCATTGGTGCCGACCAGACCCACGACCTCGCCGCGATGAATATCAAACGAGATGTGCTTAAGCGCCCTAAACTCCTCAAAGAACAGCTCGTGCTTGGTAAGCTTAATGAAGTACTCCTTGAGGTTGGTCAGCGACTCGGACGCCATGTTAAAGATCATGGTGACGTCGTCGACCTCGACAGCCAGAGGCTGCTCGCTGTAATCAACAACAGATTCAGTCATCACAGCACTCCTTAGATGTAGAGGATGAACTTGCGCTCGGACTTATGGAACACGGTATAGCCAATAACAAGCGCAAGAACCGCCCAAGCAGCGCACATACCAAACGTCATAAGCGAGGGCGTAGTTTGGAACAGAAAGATATCGCGCATAAACTGCAGGTAGTTGTACATGGGGTTCGCATACATCAAGATACGCACGAGATGCGGCATTTGCGCAATATAGTCAGTCGTCCAGAAGATGGGCGTAATATAAGTCCACGCCGTAATGACTACGCTCCACAGATGCATAACGTCGCGGAAAAAGACCGTAAGGGCAGAGAGCATCATGCCCAGGCCCATGCAGAAGCACATAAGCAGCAGCAGGCAAACCGGCAGCAGAATCAGGTGCCAAGAAGGCATAACGCGGAACCACAGCATGACGATGGCGACGGCGACCAGCGAGAAGGCAAAGTTCACCAGCGAGAAAAGCACTTTCTGCACCGGGAAGACCCAGCGGTGCACCTTAACCTTCTTGAGCAGAGGGGCAGCACCCACGATCGACGTTAGGGCCTGGTTCGTGGACTCGGACATGACGGCAAAGGTAACGTTACCCACGATCAAGTACAGCGGGTACATCTCGGGCGTCATTGATCCATTGCGGCCCTGGCCAAAAATCGTCGAGAACACGATGGCCATGACGATCATCATCAGCAGCGGGTTGAGAACCGACCATGCGACGCCCAGAACGCTACGGCGATACTTGATCTTAAAATCCTTGGTAACCAGCTGACGAAGGATAAACGCGTCCTTCTCAAATTCGTTCTTAGCAAACGTCGCAGGCAGACTGCGAGTTTCTTGTTGCTTTGTCTGATCCGACACGGATGCAACTCCTTTACTCGTAATCGTTGACAAACGAACAGTATAGACCCGACGGCCATGCAAACGATTCGCGCAACAAAACTGGAGAACTAACCCACATCTTAGGATGCCAAGCCCAAACGGCTATACTTTCAAGAATTGAATGTATAAGGAGCATTGAGTGAATTCTGAATCCATCGCCGTCATCATCCCCTGCTACAACGAAGCCCTCACGATCGGCAAAGTCATCGACGACTTTCACCGCGAGCTTCCGCAAGCGACGGTCTATGTCTATGACAACAACTCGTCGGACGATACCTCACGCATCGCCACCGAGCACGGCGCCACGGTCCGCTTTGAGCCCCGTCAGGGAAAGGGCAACGTGTGCCGCCAGATGTTTCGCGATATCGACGCCGATTGCTACCTGATGGTCGACGGCGACGACACCTACCCCGCCGAGGCGGCCAAGGCCCTCTGCGAGCCTATCCTCAACGGCGCGGCCGATATGACCGTAGGCGACCGCCTTTCCAACGGCACCTACGCCGAGGAAAACAAGCGTGCTTTCCACGGCTTTGGCAACAATCTGGTCCGCGCCATGATCAAGTGGATCTATGGCTACAGCTTCGATGATGTCATGACCGGCTACCGCGCCATGAGCCGCCCGTTCGTTAAAACCTTCCCTGTGCTTTCCGAGGGCTTCCAGATCGAAACCGAGCTCTCGATCCACGCCGTCGACCACCGCTGGCGCATCAAAGATGTGCCCATCGAGTACCGCGACCGTCCGGAAGGCTCCGAGTCCAAGCTCAATACCGTGAGCGACGGCATTAAAGTCGTCACGATGATCGGCACGCTGTTCAAGGACTACCGCCCGCTGAAGTTCTTCAGCCTCGTCGCGCTTCTGTTTGCGGTGATCGGCCTCGCCCTGGGCATGCCCATCGTTGTCGAGTATTTCCAGACCGGCCTCGTTCCGCGCTTCCCCACCGCCATGCTCGCCGCGTCGTTTATGTTCCTGTGCGGCCTGAGCCTTGCAACCGGATTCATCCTGGATTCTGTAGCAAAGGTCGAAAAAAAGCAGTGGGAGGTCAACGTATATAGCAAGTACGCCTACGACGACCAGCCCGGCCACCCTACTTCCAAGCCAAGCGAGAGGTAAACCACCATGCCGCTCATCTCCATCGTCGTACCGAGTTACAACGAGCAGGAATCACTTCCGATCTTTCTCAAAGAGCTCGATGGCGTCGTTCGCATCATGACCCGGCAAGACCCCGGCATCTCCTTTGAAGCCGTCCTCATCGACGATGGCTCGGCAGACAAAACGCTCGCCGTCATGAAGGCGGAAGCCGCGGCGGCGCATCCATACGCCATCCGCTGGCACTCTTTCTCGCGCAACTTTGGCAAGGAGGCGGCACTACTCGCCGGACTCCAACACGCAAGGGGCGACTATGTCGCCACCATGGATGCCGACATGCAGGACCCGCCCTCGCTCCTGCCGCAGATGTACGAGATCTTGCAGACCGAAGACTACGACAACGTCGCAACGCGCAGGACCACCCGCAAAGGCGAACCTCCCATCAGGTCGTTCTGTGCCCGTATGTTCTACAAGATCATCAACCGCATTTCCAAGGCCGACATCGTCGACGGAGCACGCGATTTTAGGCTCATGAAGCGGCCTATGGTCAACGCCATCATCTCCATGGGCGAATACAACCGATTCTCCAAGGGCATTTACGGCTGGGTCGGCTTCAAGACCAAATGGCTCCCCTACGTAAACGTCAACCGCGTGGCCGGCGAGACCAAATGGAGCTTTTGGTCGCTGCTCCTTTATTCCATCGACGGTATCGTCGCGTTTTCCACGGCACCGCTCTCCCTCGCCGCCCTCACGGGTATCGTCTTCTGCCTCATCGCTATTCTGGGATTCGTCGTCATCCTAGTAAAGACGCTTGTCTGGGGCGACCCCGTCGGCGGATGGCCGTCGCTCGCCTGCCTCATAACGCTGTTTGGCGGCATGCAGCTTCTGTGCCTGGGAATCATAGGTGAATACTTGGCAAAAGCCTACTTGGAAACCAAGCGACGTCCCATCTATATCATTCGAGAATCCAACGAGGAATCTGATGACACGGCCCAATAACAGCACGCTCAAGAATGTGGCGTTCTACGCCGCCTGCTTCGCATTTTCCGTCGCACTCTTTATCGCACTTGCAGTGGCAGGGCATGTCTACCCCTTTGGCGACAACTCGTTTCTCACCAACGATCTCAAATACCAATACATCGACTTCTTTGCTTGGTTCCGGCGCGTCCTTTTAGGCGAGGCAAGCCTTCGCTATTCCTTCTCGCAGGGACTCGGCATGAACACATGGGGGCTCTATAGCTACTACCTCGCCAGCCCCTTCAACCTGCTCTGCGCGCTGTTTCCCGCAGACAAGCTAACGCTCTTCGTGTTTGTTATCTCCGCGCTCAAACTGGGCTGCATCCACATCAGCAGCGCTTGGTATGTGCAAAAGCGCTTTGACCTACCCAAGCCCGCAGCATTCCTGCTTTCCCTCTCGTTCACGTTTTGCAGCTGGACCATCAGCAACCTACGCAACCCGCTCTGGATCGATTGCCTCATCCTGCTGCCCATCTGCGCCTACGGATGCTACGAGCTCATCCGCAAGCAGCGCATGATCCGCCTCGTCATCGCAACGGCGCTCAATGTCATGTTCTGCTGGTATACGGCCTACATCAGCATCCTGTTCCTCTGCATCTTCGTATTGGTCGAATTTGTCGATTATGTTGCAGAAGAAGGTTTTAGCTGGAAGCTCATGCTCGATCGGGCCCTGCGATTCGCCGGGGCTATCGCGCTCGGACTGCTTCTGTCCGCCTGGACCTTTTTGCCGACCATCCTTGCCATGTCCAAGGGCGGTCCCGTTCTAGCACTCGGCCCCCTACTTAAAACCAGCCTCAAGTCGCTCATCAGGGGCTTTCTTCCCTGCATGTGGGTAAGCAACGAAAGCACACCGCAGTTCTATTGCGGCATCGTCATGATGCTGCTTGCGGTGAGCCTGCTGGTTAACCGCACGGTTTCGATCAAGACGCGCATCGCAACACTCGTCGTCACGATAATCCTGGTCGCAAGCTCCGTTTTGAGCCCGCTCGAGTACATCTGGTGCGGCATGCGCGTTCCCAACGGCTTCTACTCGCGCACGGCTTTTTTGCTGAGCTTCTTTGCGCTGTGGGCCGCAGGGCACGCGCTGCAGGCGCTCAAAAACCAGCCCAAATTGCGTCAAGCCTATCGCCCCGTCGTCATCATGCCCCTCCTGGCACTAACCGCCATTGAGTTGTTTGCCAACGCCCATGTTATGTGGAACCAGCTGTACACAGGCTATTCCGAAAAAGCCAACAGCGCCTATGTCGCCACCGCAACCGACACTATCACGACCATTCAAGACCAGACTTCGGCGTCGTTCTATCGCATTGACCGCACAACCACACGCGTCGACAGCGCCGCCCTCAACGAAGGCCTGGCGCTTGGGTACAACCAGTTGTCTTCGTATTCGTCTGCCAACAACCCGCAGGCCATCGCACTGCTCAACTCCCTTGGATACAGCAGCGTCGGCGAATTCTCGACCCGTTATGCCGAGCCCATTCTTGCCGTTGATGCCCTGTTGGGAGTCAAGTACGCCATCGCCGAGCACGCGCCTTCGGGATACGCGGCAATGACTGAAATAGCCGATACAGCAAGTGCGGTCTACGAGAACCCCTATGCGCTCAGCGTTGGTGTCATGGCATCCAATGACATTCAAAACTGCACGTTGAAGGGCGAGAACCCCTTCGAAAAGCAAAACGACCTCTACAGCAAAATCCTGGGCCGCGAGGTAATGCTCTATACCAAAATCGAGGCCAAAAACACGGAGGATGACGAGAACTTAAGGCAGTGGAACGCCACCGTGCCGTCGGGTTCCATCGGGTATCTCTACATCAACAAAGATGCGACCGCCGGCAGTTATTGGCCCGTCACCCTTACTATCGACCAGCGAACGATCGGAAACGAGGCCTGGAGATTCGACAATAATATCCGCCAGATTGCGGATGCATCGGACTCCCCGAGCCAGCATACGGTGTCAATCGGAGTCGTAGAGGGCTATACAGACATGCCCCAAGACAATGAGCCGGTCTTTTACGCCCTCAATCTGGACGTTTTCGAGCAGATTATTAACGAGCTTAAGATGAGCGAATTTGTTCCGACGGTTTTTGAGGACGGAAGGATCGAAGGCGAGTATACCGCCAAGGATGACGGCAACCTACTGCTGAGCGTTCCGTACGATGAGGGCTGGAACGTAACGGTAAACGGAACCGCCACAGAACTAACGCCCGCCGCCGACAAGGGCTTGTCATCCTTGAACATGCAGAAAGGCGCGAACAGGATCGTGATGACCTACAAGACTCCGGGCGCCCTTGCGGGGCTTGCAGTGAGTCTGGCGACCGCCGCCGCCCTTGTTGCAGCGGGGCTATTCACCAGGCAAAAGAAAAGCCGCCGTTAAAGAACGGCGGCTTTTACTCTCGAAAAGTTAATAGCGACTAGAGCGTCTTGAGGTACTCCCCCAGCTCTTCCTCCCAGTCGGGCA
>URUW01000008.1 GCA_900551205.1 uncultured Collinsella sp.
CGGTCTTGACGTACTCGAGCATCTCCTCGCAACGGGCCGAAAGGCCCACAATGGCATCGGGGCCCAGCAGCTTGCGGCAGACCTCGACGGGAATGTCGCTCTGGCCTACGTGCACGCCATCGACGGCAATGCCCTGCTCGCGCGCGGCAAGCACACAGTCCAGACGGTCATCGATTAACAGGGCGACCTGACCGGTCTTGCCGGCCTGTGCGATTGCCTGCGCGGCGTCGTCGGTCAGCGCAATGATCTCGCGGGCGCTTGCCACCTTGGAGCGCACCTGGATGCAGGTAAAGCCGGCGTCGAGTGCCTGGGCCACCACATCGCCCACGGGGCGTCCGAGGGTGTTTTCGGGGCCGAGTACCAGATAGGCCGAGATATCAAGGTTGTCGCGGATGCTCATTGTGCTTCCTCCTGCTTTTTGATCTGTGCTTCCATGCGCTTGAGTTTGCCGGTCATGGTGTCGGTAAATCCGGGTCGAATATCGGCTTTGAGCACGACTTCGGTGCGGATGCCCTTGCTCGCCAACACAAAGGTCGCGTCGCGCACGACCTGCATGACCTCGTCCCAGTCGCCCTCGATCTCGGTGAACATCGAGGTGGTGCGGTTGGGAAGGCCGCTCTCGCGAATGACGCGCACGACCTCGGCGACCTCGGCGGACAGCTCGTCGCCGGTGCCGCATGGGGCGATGGCCACGGCGACGAGCGTGTTCATGCCGGCATTGGTTGCGGGTTCGGACATGGCTTATGCCTCCTCGAGCTCGAGTCGGTTGTCGGCAATATCCTGGGCGGTTGCGCGGTAGAGCTCGTCGATAAAGGCGACCTTAAAGCTTGCCGGGGCATCGGCGACGGCGGCGGCACGCGTGCCGGCAACGTTGTAGACGGCGGTGCCGCAGACTGCTGCCGTAAACGGATCGGTAGCACAGGCGTACACGGCCAGCACGCCGCCCTGCGAGCAACCGCAGCCGGTGATCTTGGACATGAGTGGGCTGCCGCCGTGGGACTTGGCCACGGTCGTGCCGTCGGTGATCAGGTCGACTTCACCCGAGACCACTACGGCGCCGCCGGTGTAGCGAGCGAGCGCCACGGCGGCATCGCGGGCGGCGTCGACCGTGTCGGTGGTGTCGACACCGCGTACGCGGCTCAGATCAGCCGCCTCGCCCTCAAGACCCCACAGGCCGGCGAGCGCGATAATCTCGGAGGCGTTGCCGCGCACGATGGCGGGTTTGTACTGCTTGAGCTCGTTTACCAGCTGGGTGCGCAGGCTACCGATGCCCAGGCCAACCGGATCGAGCACCCAGGGCTTGCCGGCGTCGTGTGCCGCCTTGGCCGCGCGGGGAATCGTCTGCTCGTAGATGGGGAAGAGTGTGCCCATGTTGAGATAGATGGCGCCGCCGCCGGCAACGAGCGCCTCGCCCTCGTCGGGCAGATAGACCATGGCGGCCGAACCGCCCACGGCGAGCTGCGCGTTGGCGACAAAGTCGATCGTCACCGTGTTGGTGATGGAGCCGGCCATCGGATTGGTGGCTCGAATCTCCTCTACGGCCTTGACCATATGTTGCTTAAGCTGTTCCGAATCAATCACTGCACATGCCTCCTTGGCATAGAAAAGGGGCGCTGTGCATAGACAGCGCCCCTGTAAAGGCGGCAGGCTCCCTACGCCAGCATTAACTGACAGGTTCAAAGGATTGGGCCCTATGCCCTCTCAGCCTTGTGGTTTGCACCGCCGGCACTCCCGCATCGAATCTGTTGTTCCCTATACTAGCGCACCTGCCAATATGGGACAGGTTTATTTTGGCAGGTGGCAACAGGGGCGCTGCATTTTCCCAGATAAAACCTGCCAAAATAAACCTGTCCCTTATTGGCAGGGCGTTACAATAGACGGGATAAAGAATGACCGAGGGGACCTTATGATCAAACTTGTGCTGACCGATATGGACGATACGCTGATTCCTGCTGGACACGATGGCGCCAGCGACTGCGCCATCGAGGGCATTCATGCCATGCAGGCGGCGGGCCTGCATTTTGGCCCGGTTTCGGGTCGCCAGCCGTCCGCGATGAGCTGGATGTTCCGCAATCGCTCCGAGTGCTTCTCGACCGGTGCGTTTTGCAACGGCCAGGTGATGTTTGTCGATGGCGAGGCGGTTGCCTCGCGCGCAACTGATAACGATGCCCTTATGCGCCTGGCCGACTACCTGGAGCAAGAGACCGACGATACCTATTTGAAGGTCTACCGTCTGGGTGATGACTTTTGGGACAACGACGCCTATTGCGTGACAAGCGATCCCGAGCGTGTGCGTCACGCCATGGAGTCAGGCGGCAACGCGTGGCTCAAGGGCGAAGAGGCTCCCTGTCGCCCTGTCGTTGACGATGCCCCGGTATACAAGGCGAATATCTGGAGTGCCCGTTCGCGCGAGGAGCTCGCCGAGCTGCGCGAGCGTGTTGCCGCCGAGGTGCCGGAGCTCTCGCTCGTGTTTCCCAACAACCGCGTGCGCCTGTTCGACGTTCTTCCGACCGGCTGGGACAAGGGCTGTGCTGCGCTGGAGCTGGCGCGTGCTTTGGGCCTGACGCCCGACGAGGTGGCCGTATTCGGCGATTCCGATAACGATTTGCCCATGATCGATGCCGTTCCCAATTCCGTTGCAGTCGCCAATGCCAACGAGGCCGTCACGGCTGCCGCGCGCTGGCATATCGGCGCTGCGGCAGATGATGCGGTTGCCGGGGCTCTGCATCAGATTGCCGCCTGCGCCGCGACGGGGGAGATGCCGTCGTTTATGCGTCAGATGGACGCGACGGGTTTCGACGTCACGAACGTCTAGGGAGAAAGCCATGAAGCTCCAGCAGCTCAGATATGTCGTCAAAGTTGCCGAATGCGGCAGCATCACCGAGGCCTCGCGCCGGCTCTTTGTGTCGCAGCCTTCGATTACCGCGTCAATTCGCGATCTCGAAAACGAGATGGGTGTACACATCTTTGAGCGCACCAACAAGGGCGTCATTGTGTCCGAGGAAGGCGAGACCTTCTTGGGCTACGCGCGCCAGGTGCTCGACCAGGCCGACCTGCTCGAGGGCAAGTACAAAGGCACGTCCGAGCAGGTGCCGCACTTTAGTGTGAGCTGCCAGCATTATTCCTTTGCCGTTAATGCATTTGTCGATGTGATCCGCGAGTTCGATGCCGCGCGCTACGACTTTACCCTGCGCGAGGAGCAGACCCACGAGATTATCGAGGACGTCGCGCATATGAAAAGCGAGCTCGGCATCCTGTATCTGTCGGAGCACAATCGCGAGGTCATCGAGCGCATGCTGGCGGCCAACGAGCTCGTATTCGAAGGACTCTTCTGCGCTACGCCGCATGTCTTTGTGTGCTCCGACCATCCGCTGGCGGACCACGCCAGCGTGACGCTCGAAGATCTCGAGGACTACCCGTTCCTGTCCTATGAGCAGGGCAGCTATAACTCGTTTTATTATTCCGAGGAACTGACCTCGACCTTTGAGCGTCGCAAGAATATCCGCGTGCGCGACCGTGCGACGTTGTTCAATCTGGCCATGGGCCTTAACGGTTACACGGTTTGTTCGGGCGTGATCAGCCATGAACTTAACGGCCCCGGCATTATCTCCATTCCGCTCGATGTAGACGAGTACATGGAGATCGGCATCATCACGCGCAAGAACACGACACTTACGCGCTACGGGCAGGCCTATATCGAAGCGATTCGTCAGCACATCTAGATTGCTGCGTTCTGCACGGGTCAAATCTCTTTATGGCAGTCCAAACTGATATAGGAAGCATCTATATCAAACTGTTATAAACATATATTTTACGATGTCCATATGAGCGCTCATACTCTGTCCCAGTAAAGCAACCAATGCAAAGGGAGATATCTATGAGCACTTCGATTCAACCGAACGCGCCGTTTCGTGCCGATATCGTCGGCAGTTTTCTTCGTCCGCAGGCTGTAAAGGACGCCCGTGCCGCCTATGTCGCGGGTAAACTCGACGCTTCCGGCCTTAAGGCCGTCGAGGACGAGGCCATCCGCGACTTAGTGGCCAAGCAGAAGGCTGCCGGCCTGCAGGTGATTACCGATGGCGAGTTCCGCCGCAGCTACTGGCACCTCGATTTTATGTGGGGCCTCAACGGCATTGAGCGCCGCGCCTCGCGCACGGGCTACATGTTCCACGATGAGGAGACTACCGCCGACACCGCCGTGGTAACCGGTCCCATTAGCGGCGAGAATCATCCGTTCGTCGAGCACTTCAAATTTATCAAGTCGCTCGAGGGAGAGGGCCAGGTCGCGCGCCAGACCATTCCGGCGCCGATCCAGACGTTCTCCGAAGTCACACTCGACCGCTGCGATGGCCAGCAGGAGAGTCTGCACGCCGTCTACAAGACCGACGAAGAGCTCGTCGATGCCATTGCCGCAGCATACCGCACCGTGATTGCTGACCTGTATGCCGCGGGCTGCCGCAACATCCAGTTTGATGACTGCACCTGGGGCATCTACTGCGATACCGATTTTGTTGCCAAAACCGGCATGAGCCCGGTCGACCTGCAAAAGGTAAGCGAGCTGGGCGTGGCGCTCAACAATGTCGCCATCGAGGGCAAGCCCGACGATCTGGTTATCAACACGCATGTATGCCGCGGCAACTACCACTCCACCTACGCTTTTGAGGGCGGCTACGACCCCATCGCGCCGTACCTGTTTGCGCATGAGGACGTTGACGCGTTCTATCTGGAGTTCGACACGCCCCGCGCCGGTGGTTTTGAGCCGCTCAAGTACGTTGCTCCCGGCAAGAAGGTCGTGCTGGGCTTGGTGACCACCAAGGCGGCAGAGCTCGAGAACGAGGATGCTATCGTCGAGCGCATCCGCGAGGCGGCAAAGTACGTGCCGCTCGAGAACCTGTATCTGTCTCCGCAGTGTGGCTTTGCCAGCTGCGAGATTGGCAATAAGCTGACCGAGGACGAGCAGTGGGCAAAGATTGCGCTGGTCAGGCGTATTGCCGAGCGCGTTTGGAAATAGCGCTAGCGTTTGCAGGTGGCGGCGCGTGCGAGGTACTGCATATCGCGTACAATGGTTCGGATCGTATCGTTCGGGCAGGTTATCCGATATGCCTGATCGCCCTTCCATTCGAAAGGACTTCCATGTCCCAGTCTTCGACGCCCGCCGTCACCGATGCCATCTACGATGCATCGTCGCTCGGCCGCCCGCGCATGTTTGTGTTGGGTTTGCAACACATGTTTGCGATGTTCGGAGCCACGGTGCTCGTGCCCGTGCTCACCGGCCTTTCCGTTTCGGCGACGCTTCTGTTCGCCGGCATCGGCACGCTGCTGTTTCATTTTCTATCGCGCGGTAAGGTGCCCGCGTTCCTGGGCTCGTCGTTTGCCTTTATCGCGGGTTATGTCGCCATTGCACCCAACGGCGAGGCCGAGCTTTTGCCCTACGCTTGTCTGGGCGTTGCCTGCGCCGGCCTGCTCTATCCGGTGCTGGCAACGCTGTTCCGCGCCTTTGGCGCCAAGCGCGTCATGCGCTTCTTCCCGCCGGTGGTGACCGGTCCCATCGTCATTTCCATCGGCCTGATCTTGGCAAGCTCTGCTATCGCCAACTGCCAGACCAATTGGCTTGTTGCCGTTGTCGCTGTGGCCGTGATCGTCATCTGCAATATTTGGGGGCGCGGCATGGTCAAGATCGTGCCGATTTTGCTGGGCGTTGTGGTGAGCTATGCCGTTGCGGCCGCGCTGGGCGAGGTCGACTTCTCTGGCGTCGCAGCCGCCCCCTGGGTTGGCTTGCCCGTCGTGTGGGACAACACCGTGTTTGCGCTCTTTGGACCGCAGTTCGATAGCGGTCTTGCCACGACGGCCATCATCACCATCATGCCGCTGGCCTTTGCAACTATGATCGAGCATATCGGCGATATCTCCGCCATTGGCTCTACCTGCGAACGCAATTACATTGCCGATCCCGGTCTGCACCGTACCCTGCTCGGCGATGGCCTGGCGACCATCTTGGCATCGCTCTTTGGCGCCCCCGCCAATACGACGTATGGCGAGAATACCGGCGTGCTTGCCTTGACGCGTGTGTTCGACCCACGTGTGATTCGCATTGCCGCCTGCTGCGCCATTGTGCTTTCGTTCTGCCCCAAGTTTGCTGCGGTGATTGCCGCCATGCCGGCATGCGTTATCGGCGGTGTGTCGCTCGTGCTCTACGGCATGATCAGCGCCGTTGGTGTACGTAACCTCATCGAGAACCAGGTTGATTTCCAGAACAACCGCAACGTGCTGGTGGCGGCTCTGGTGCTCGTGCTTTCGCTCGGCATTGCCTACAGTACCGCCGGTGCCATCGTGCTGGAGCTGGGCGGCGTGACGATTTCGCTTTCGGGCCTTGCCGTGGGCTCGCTGGTGGGCATTGTGCTCAACGCCATCCTGCCCGGTAACGACTTTGAGTTCGATACTTCCGAGCTTGAGGAGACTGCTGAATAGCAGCTGCGTTCAGCCAAATTAAAAATGGCGTCCATGCGTATGTACGCGTGGATGCCATTTTTAATGCGTCAGTATCCAGTGGATGCCGCGTGCCATGCGCAGGTCAGTTTGGGTAAAGTGATTGCCGGGGTTGAGCTCCAGCGTTGTTGGAATGTCACGCTCGATAAACAGCTCTTCCATCGCGCGCGTATCGTCGAGTACGTGCCGCATCATGCGGTTGGGCGTCTTGGTTTCCTTTTTGCCGAGTGACAGATAGACGGCGTCGGGCGTAGCTGTCATCGTGCGCTCGCGCGCGTAGTCGATAAAGCCGGGGAACCACAGCGACCCCGATGCACTCGCCGCGCGCTCAAAGACATCTGTTTGCCAAAGTGCCCACAGTGCAAAAAGACCCGCCAACGAGTAGCCGGCAACGCCGCGCCAGGTGGGCGGTTGCGGGAGCGATGATTCGGCCTCTGGGATTATCTGCTTCAACAACTCGTCAAGAAAACCAGCGGCCTGTCCACCAAAGGGCTCGGCATCGCGCACGGTACTGTCGCATACCCAGGGGCTCAGCTCGCGATTCCAGTTGAGGCTGCCAATGCCGACAAGCGTGAAGGGCGGGCAGTTGAGCTCTCGGCAGCGTTCATAAACCTCCGTGCCGTCGCCCATGACCACGGGAAGATAGATGACTGGTGCGCTTTCGGCATGCTGTGCATGAACGGTTATCTGCTTTTGATGCGCTTCCATGACGGGCTTCTCTCGGCGTTGTGATATCGACGGCCCCCATTGTCGCACGCCGGCTCATGCAGGTTGGGCTAGACCAAAGACAATCTCGTGCATACCCTGCGGACGCATATGGAAAACGCCACCGCCGGAGGGGAGCTCGGCGGTGGCGTTGTTAAACGGTGCTGGGACTCGGGGCCTTCGCGGGAGCTGCCATGTGCGCAGAGGCGTCTAAGAGCGCTTGCGGCTCGCCATGGTGCCTGCGGCGATAGCGGCTGTTCCCGCAAGGACGGTTGCCACGATGGCCGCACCCGAGGTGTCGCCGGTTGCCGCGAGCACGCCGGTAGTCTTGGCTTTCGTGATTGAAGCCGCAACGGCCTTGGTCGGCTTTGAGCACTCAGGCTTGGGGTTCTGCTTGGACTCCGCGGGCTTGCTTTCTGCGGGCTTGGTCTCGTCGGGCTTGGGGTCTTCCGGCTTGGCTACCTCGGGAGGTGCGATGACCATGCTCTTGGCGACAGCTTCGTTATAGGGGGAGTCGATCACAGCGTCGCCCGTGCCGATGGCTTGGCCTGCCTCGTAGATGCCGTCACGGAGCTTGCGATAGTCAATGACCTTGCCGCCTTCGGGCGTCTGGATGGCGGCGTTCTCAATCTTGATGGTGCCGATTGTCTTGCCGTCAGCGCTCATGGCACGGGCAAAGATTGCCGCTGTATCTCCTTCGGCCGTTACCTTGCTGCGGATGATCGAGATGACTGCGGGTGTGACGCCCTCGCTGGTCTGGGCGATGATGCCGATGTTCTCGCCTTGGGGCTCGGGGCTCGTCTCACCATCTTGGTTTTCGCTGTAGGGGATGGGGCCGTCGCCGTTCTCGACATAGCGGGCTATGGCCTTGACAACGGAGTCGCTGATGTAGATGTGGCCACCCTCCTCGTTGGGTCGATCGTTTCTGGTGGAGAATGCAGCCGAAACCTCGCCTTCCGCAAACGCGTCCACGGTGGAGCCGTTCTTGACGACGATATCGTCTTGGTAGGTGAAGAGGGCAATGGCGTCACCGTATCTGCCTTTACTTGCGCGGACTGTCACGTTTGCATGATCGAGTGTGATGCCCTTGTGGGCATAGACGCCATATTCAACACCGTTTGCGTTGAGGGAGGCGTTTGTGGCTGCGAGGCTGCCCTTGGCCTCGACGGCGGCGTCTTTCTCGGAGCTCGCCTTGACCTGGCTGCCGTCCGAGATATTGATGTTGCCGCCGCTCCAAATGGCCTCACCATCGGCTGAGCTTGCCTCGACTGTGCCGCCACCCTTGATGGTGAGGTTCTTGTCGGTTCCGATACCCTTGTCCTTGGTAGCCCTGGCGGTGACGGCCCCGCTGTCGTCAATCGTGATATTGCCGTTTGCCCTGATGCCATCCGATACGCCCGTGGCGTTGACGTTGCCCGAACCTTTGATAGCGAGATCGCCCTCGGCGTCGATGGCATCAAACCCAGCGCTCGTGGCGTTGACGGATCCGGCTCCGTCGATGTTGATATTACCCGTGGAGAGGATAGCGTCCTCAGTAGATGTCACGCTGAGCGTGCTGCCCGCGTCGCCTTGGATATTGAGCTCGGCGTTCTCATTCTTGCCATGAGAAGCCTTAATGCCTTCGATCCAGTCGGCAGTGACGATGTTGTTTCCCGAGTAATTCACGTTGAGCTTGCCTGCGGCCTGGATCTCGCCGCCGTTATAGTTGTTGAGCTTCAAGTCGTCGGCGCCGTCCCACGACCAGGTGCCGGTCTCGTCGCCCGCCGCAGTGCCGGCGTTGTATTTGGTTTCGCCGACCTTGACCCATTCCGCCGCGAGCGAGACGCTCGGCATGAGCAGCGAGCTCACCGTGAGCGCGCACACGGCGCCTACGACGATGCGGCGCGTCACGCGGCGCCAGCTGCCGTGCGCGAGTCCTATGCGACGGCGAACGTCGGGTTCGGCAACATGGGTTCCGGCGGTAGTGTCATTGCGTTTGGGGGTCGTGAACAAGGCTGCCATGGTTGCTCCCGTTCTCATAGGGCCTATACGGCTAGGTTCAGCGTATCTGCTGGATGTTGCCGGCGGTAGTGCCGTTTGGAGGGCAAAATGGCCAAAATGGGGGAGAAATAGGCCGCACGCCGGCGCAGGGACCGACGCTAAAAGAAAAGCGCGGGGCCGCATGGCGACTCCGCGCTTTATTGTTCAGCTTTTGCAGCCTTGCCCTTACGCTACGAAGAAGTAGACGGGGAAGGCAAGGGCTGCGATCCACCCGTCCTGTGCGAAAAAGTGTTTACGAACGTTTGCGACTCGCCAGGGCGCCTGCGGCGATGGCGGCTGTTCCCGCAAGGGCGGCTGCCACGATGGCTGCGTTCGAGGTGTCGCCGGTTGCCGCGAGCTTGCCGACGGTCTTGGCTCCCTTGGCTGCAACTGCAACGGTCTTGGTTGTCTTCGTGCCCTCGGACTTGGAACCCTCGGGCTTGGTCTTGCCGTGCTTTTCCTCGGGCTTGGTCTCCTCGGGAGGCACGATGACCGTGCTCTTGGCGACAGCGGCGTCATAGGGGGAGTCAATCGTGGCATCGCCCGTGCCAATGGTCTGCCCCGCCTCGTAGACGATGCCGTCGCTGAGCTCTTCCTTGTTGCGATAGTCAATGACTTTGCCGCCTGCAGGCGTCTGGATGATGGCGTCCTTGATTTCGATGGTGCCGATCGCCTTGCCGTCCGCGCTCATGGCAAGGGCGAAGATAGCCGCCGTGTCTCCCTCGGCCGTGACCTTGCTGCGGACGATCGAGATGGTCGCGGGCGTGATGCCCTTCTCGGTCTGCGCGAAGATGCCGATGTTCAGGCCCTCGGACTCAGGGATGATTTCGTCGTTTTGGTCTCCACTGTAGTGGTCGGGGCCGTCGCCGCCGGTCTCGGCATAGCGGGCTATGGCCTTGACAACGGAGTCGCTGATGTAGATATGGCCACCCGCTTCGTCGGAGTAGAAATTACTGGTGGAGATTGCAACCGAGAACCTGCCTTCTGCGAGCGCATCCACAGTCGAGCCGTTCTTGATGACGATGTTGTCCTCATCGGTGAAGAGTGCGCTGGCTTCCCCGCCATCTGAGCTTGCGCGGACCGTCACGGTCGCGCCATCGAGCGTGATGCCCTTGTAGACATAGATGCCATACCCAACGCCACTTGCGTTGAGGGAAGCGTTCGTGACCGTGAGGCTGTTTTTACCGTCGATGGCGGAGCTTGCCTTGACCTGGCTGCCACCCGAGATCTCGATGTTGCCGTCGGCCCAAATCGCATTGTCTTTGATAGAGCTTGCCTCTACCTTGCCGCCGCCCTTTATGATGAGGTTCTCGTTAGCATCGATACCCTGATCCTCGGTGGCCTTGGCGGTGACGGTTCCGCTGTTGTCGATCGTGATGTTGCCGTCGGCCCTGATGCCATCCGAATCGCCCGTGGCGTTAACGTTTCCCGAGCCCTTGATGGTGACATCGCCCCCGGCATCGATGGCATCGTGCTCGGTGCTCGTGGCGTTGACAGTGCCAGCGCCGTCGATGTTGATGTTGCCGACGGAAGTGATGGCGTCACGAGAAGATGTCACGTTGAGCGTGCTGGACGCGTCGCCCTGAATATTAAGCTCGGCGTTCTCGTTCGCGCCATCCTTAACCTTGATGCCGCGGCCGTTGTCGTTAGTGACGGTGTTGTTGCCCTCGTAGCTCACGTTGAGCTTGCCCGCTGCCTCGATCGCGCCGCCGTTATAGCCGTTGAGCTTCATGTCATCGGCGCCATCCCATGACCAGGTACCGGCGGCGTCTCCCGTGGGGCCCGCGGCCGCTTCGTGGCGGACGCCGCCAACGTCCACCCACTCGGCTGCGAGCGAGATGCTCGGCATGAGCAGCGAGCTTACCGTAAGCGCGCATACGGCGCCTACAACGATGCGGCGCGTCACGCGGCGCCAGCTGCCGTGTGCGAGCAGCGTGCGACGGCGCAGGTCGGGCTCGACAAAATGGGCTCCAGAGGTTTTGTCATTGCGCTTGGGGGTCGTGAACAAGGCGGCCATGGTTACTCCCATCCTCATAGGGCCTATGCGGTTATATCCAGCATATCTGCAGGATGTAGCCGTCGGTAGTGCCGTTTGGAGAGCAAAACGTCCAAAACTTGCGAAGCAATACATCGCGTGTCCGTGTGGTGCCTGGCTTTAAAAGCAAAGCGCGGAGCCGCTCGATGCGACTCCGCGCTTTGCTGTTTGGTATTGCGAATCTTGCGCCTACGCTACAAAGAAGTAGACGAGGAAGGCGAAGGCTGCGATCCACATGAGCGGCTTGATCTTGGAGGCCTCGCCCTTAAAGAGCGCGACGATCACGTAGGCGATAAAGCCCAGGCCAATGCCGGCAGAGATGGAGTAGGTGAAGGGCACGCCGGCGACAATCATGAACGCCGGGAAACCCTGCGACACGTCGGACCAGTCGATCTCGGAGGCCTCGCTCATCATGAGGTAACCGACGTAGACCAGAGCACCGCAGGTGGCGGCGCTGGAAACGATGGTGACGATGGGGGAGAAGAACGCGGCGAGAATGAACAGCACGCCGGTGGTGACGGAGGTGAGGCCCGTGCGGCCACCGTCGGCAGCGCCAGAGGTGGACTCGACGAAGGTGGTGATGGAGGAGACGCCCATAAAGCCACCGGCAGCAGCGGCCACGGAGTCGACGACCAGGATGGGACGGATGTCCTCGACATTGCCGTCCTCGGTCAAGAACTCGCCCTGCTTGGCGACGGCCATCGCGGTGCCCATGGTGTCGAAGAAGTCGCTCATGAGCAGCGAGAAGGCAACGACGAGCAGCATCGGGTCGGTCAGGACCTTCACGATGGCAAGGTTGCCGTCGGCAGTGCTGGCAAACGGGGCGCCGAAGGTCGAGAAGTCGAGCGGTGCGATGAGGCCCTCGGGCGCATGGGTGACGCCCAGCGGGATTCCGGCGATAACGGCGACGATGATGCCGATGAGCAGCGAGCCCGGCACGTTGCGGGAAGCCAGGGCAACCGTCACGACGATGGAGATGATGCCGACGATAAAGGTGGGGGAGGCGATGTCGCCCAGGCCGACGAGCGTACCGGCGCCAGCGGTGATGATGCCGGCGTCGCACAGGCCGATCATGGCGATAAACAGGCCCAGACCCACCGAGATGGCGTGGCGCAGGACCACGGGGATGGCGTCCATGATGGCCTCGCGCAGGCCGCACAGGACGAGCAGCAAGATGACGATACCTTCGAGGAAGATAACGCTCATGGCAACGTGCCAGTCACCGCCGCACATGGTGGTGGTGATGCCCGCGATCATGGCGTTGATGCCCAGGCCCGACGCGCAGGCGAGCGGGCGGTTGGCGAAGATGCCCATGCAGATGGTCATGATGCCGGCGCCCAGGCAGGTGGCGCAGGCGAGCGCTCCCGCATCGATGCCAGCGCCCGAGAGCACTGCGGGGTTGACGGCGATGATGTAGGCCATCGCCAGGAATGTTGTCAGTCCAGCGCGAAGTTCGGTCCCGATTGTGGACTTGCGCTCACTGACGTGAAATAGTTCGTCCATGCATACCCTTTCCTTGTTCGGCCCCGAGTTTAGGCCGATTGACACGAACTCACCTACTATATCGCCTTTGAAAGGTTGATGTTCCTCGCGTGTTGAAGTTCGGCGCTTTGTAGCAGACGGACGGTATTATTCGCATGAAAATGTGTAGGTACCGTATACTTAAGCGGTTACAACGACCCCTATGGAGGAACGTATGATTAAAGAGCTCTGCCACGACGAGGCTATCCTGTCCCAGCGTTGCGAGGTTGCGACCGTCGAGGACGAGTCGGTTGCTCAGGACCTGATCGATACCATCAAGTCGCTCGACGATGCCGGCTGCCTTGCCGCCAACCAGATCGGCGTTACCAAGAAGGTCTGCGTCTACCTGGACGACGCCGGCGAGCCCCACGTGCTCTACAACCCTCGTCTGGTGTTTGGCCTGGGCGCCAGCAAGATGGAGGAGAGCTGCCTGACGCACGACGAGATCACCAAGTCCACGCGCTACATCAAGTGCAAGGTTGCCTTTGACCAGATCGTCGACGGCAAGATGAAGGAGTGCCGCCGCGATTACGCAGGCTTTGAGGCGCAAATGATCCAGCACATGATTGATCACTGTCTTGGAAAGTTGGTCTAAGGGGACCAAAGCACCGCACCTCGTCGTTTTTAGTCCGGGTATGACATTGTTGTCATGTCCGGACTTTTTTGTTTAGCGCTCCTTTGTTTGGTGACAATGAGCCTAGTAAGAACATTGAGCTAGGAGGCGCTATGTGCACGAGCATTCGATTTACCGATAATTCCGGCCACATGTATCTGGGCCGCAACCTCGACTGGAGCTTTGGATACGGCGAGCAGGTTCGCGTGATGCCCCGCGGGTTCCACATCCCGTATTCGTTTATCGACGATGCGACGGCGGCGCATGCGGTAATCGGTATGTGCATCGATTACAAGAACTATCCCATGTTTTTCGACTGTGGTAACGATGCGGGTCTGGCTGTGGCGGGGCTCAACTTTCCCGGCTATGCCGAGTATGCCGAGGGCCCGGTTGATGGAAAGACCAATATCGCGGCCTATGAGTTTCCCCTGTGGGTGGCAGCGACGTTCTCGACGGTCGATGAGGTCGAGGCCGCGCTGCGCGACACGGTGATTGTCGCCAAATCTGCCGGAGAGGGGCTGGGCGTGTCGCTGCTCCATTGGATTATCGGCGACAGCCAGCGCAGCATCGTGGTCGAGATGATGGCTGACGGCCTGCATGTATACGACGATCCGGTCGATACCCTTGCCAATCAGCCGACCTTCCCGTGGCATATGGAAAACCTGCGTACCTATATCACCGCCACCAGCGATTTTCCGCAGACGGCGACATGGCGCACCGCCGAGCTCAAGCCTTATGGTGCGGGCGCCGGCATGCGCGGTATTCCGGGCGACTGCTATTCGCCGAGCCGTTTTGTAAAGGCGGCGTACCTCAATGCCAATTACCCGCAAAAGGGCAGCGAGGCCGAAAACGTCGTCCGCATGTTCCGTTCGCTCGAGGGCGTGGCGATGATCGAGGGAGCGTCCAAGATGGGCGATGGCAAGTTCGAGAAGACCATCTACACTGGATGCTTTAGCGCGCGCACGGGCAATTATTACTACGCGATGTATGGGGATCCGTCGATTCGCTACGTGAGCCTGATGGATGCCGAGGGCGCGAGCCCCGATAGGCTCGTGGTTCCCGAGCCGCGCCGTTCGTAGCTCACTGGTTCGTTGCGACATAAAACGGCCTCGCACCTCTTATGAGATGCGAGGCCGTTGTCGCCAATGGCTGGTGGCGTGTTAGAAGTTGGCGTCGTTGAACTGGTTGCTCTCGAGTCCGTCGAGTTGCTGTTCGGGCGTATCGGCGACGCTCTCGAGCAGCTCGGTGGGATCGACGTTCATGCTCTTGCCGGCCTCGTTGCCGTTGACCAAGTCGTCCGAGAAGATGTCGACCTCCATTTCCTCGGCCTCTTCGATCTGAACCTCGAGCGGCACCTGGGTGCGCACAAGTTTGACGGCCGGGCGCATGCGAGCAAAGAGCGGTACGTACTCAATGATGATGGCCGCGTTCTCGAGACCGTACCAGCGTGCCGGGCTTCCGCAGGCGCGGCGGACGGCGTACTTGATGGCCATCACGCGGTGGTCATTGCGGTTGATGTCCGTTTCGGGGGCAAGCATCTTGCGCAGCATGCAAAAGCGGAAGCCACCTACGTTGCCGCGCGTCTCGTAGATGGAGTAGGTGTGATGTTGCGGCGGCAGCTCGCCCGATGCCATCAGGTCGCCGACGATCTGACGCAGATAGGCGTTGACGCGCTGGTTGACCTTAAAGCCCAGGTCCAGGCGCACGCGGAACAAAAAGTCCGTGCCAAAGGTCTCGACGGAATACTCGTGCGTATAGGGTTCGTCGGTAACGTGCACGTTGATGAACCAATATGCCTTGGCGCGCTTGGGGTGCTTGTCCAGGATGGAATAGAGCACGTCGCGGTCGAGTGTGAGCGGGTCGGGGCTGTTGGTGAGAAATACCAGATTGTCGGCGAGCA
The DNA here is from genome assembly GCA_900551205.1 of uncultured Collinsella sp. Lineage (GTDB taxonomy): Bacteria > Actinomycetota > Coriobacteriia > Coriobacteriales > Coriobacteriaceae > Collinsella. Next base: position 15,280 of record URUW01000008.1, read on the forward strand.
CGGGATAGGTCTCGTCATTGCGCAGGCGATTGAGCTGGTCGATGTACTTGGAGACGGGCAGCAGGATCGTCTGCGTGCGCTCGATGGCGGTGCCGCGACGCCACACATACATAAGGCCAAACAGCAGTGCGGCCAAGAAGATCATCACATAGCCGCCGTCAAAGAACATGGTGAGGCACGAGGCGAAAAAGCACAGCTCAATGGCGCCGAAGAGCAGGGCGAAGACGCAGGCGCCCAGCTTGTGCTTGAGAATGCCGGCGATATAGCTCGTCAAAAGCGTGGTGGTCATAAGCATGGTCACGGTAATGGCGAGGCCGTAGGCACTCTCCATGCGCTCGGAGTTTTGGAACAGCAGCACGATGAAGATGCAGCCGACCCACATGATGTTATTGACGAGCGGAATATAGAGCTGGCCCTTGGTGTCGCTGGGGTAGTGGATGCGCAGGTGCGGCATAAGGTTGAGGCGCGTTGCCTCGGATACCAGCGAGAACGAGCCGGTGATGAGCGCCTGTGAGGCGATGATGGCCGCCACGGCCGAAAGCACGATGGCAAAGGGGCGTAGGGGCTCGGGGAGCATCATATAGAACGGGTTGACGATATCCATCGCGAGCATCTGGGGGTTGGAGTTATTGGCGAGCAGCCAAGCTCCCTGACCCAGATAGTTGAGGATAAGGGCCGCCTTAACAAACGGCCAGGATGCATAGATGTTTGCCTTGCCCACGTGACCCATGTCCGAATAGAGCGCCTCGGCACCGGTTGTCGATAGGAAGACAAAGCCGAGCACCATAATGCCCGAATGGTTGATGGGCGAGAACAGGAACATAATGCCGCGGATGGGGTTGAGCGCGCGCAAGATGGACAGGTTGCCGAGTATGTTGAACAGACCGGCGCCTGCCAGGAACAGGAACCACAGCGTCATGAGCGGGCCGAAGAGCTTGCCGATTGACGAGGTGCCGGCGCGCTGCATGGCAAATAGGCCGCAGATAATGATGATGGTGATGATGATGACGTTGGTCTGGCCGTCGCCCAGCAGCGCATGGCCCCATTCGATGGTGCGCAGACCCTCGATGGCTGTGGTGACCGTGACGGCGGGGGTGAGGATGCCGTCGGCGAGCAGCGCCGCGCCGCCGATCATGGCGGGCAGAATCAGCCATGGTGCCACCTTGCGTACGAGGCTGAACAGGGCGAAGATGCCGCCTTCGTTGTGGTTGTCGGCCTTCATGGCGATTACCACGTACTTGACCGTGGTCACGAGCGTCATGGTCCAGATGACGAGCGAAAGCGCGCCCAGGATCATGTCCTCGCTGACGGTACCGATGCCGCCGTTGTTGGCGACGATTGATTTCATGGTGTACATGGGGCTCGTGCCGATGTCGCCATAGACGACGCCGAGCGTTACGAGCAGCATGCCAGCGGAGAGGGGAATGGCTCCGTGCCCGCCCTGCCCATGCTGGCCTTGGAGGTTTGCCTCCAGTTTGTTGTGTGCCACGTGGACTCCCTTAGACATCCGGTTATCTGTCTAGGACAAAAAACTTTATGCCGTCTTTATACATACAAGAGCAGTTTGGCACATCGGGTTATTTTAGACAATAATCCTCAGCTGGGGATTATTTATCTACGCAGGTAGCATTTCAAAGCAGGGGCTTTTAAGCACGTGCTGTCTGGGCGATGCCAGCCTTGGCGTTTGCGCGTTTGCCGGCGAGTTCGCAAAAAATCGCGCCGCCGATGATAAGCGCGGCGCCCATCAGGCGGACCGGTGTTATGGCTTCACCCAAAAGGGCGGCCGAGAACACGACCGCCGAAAGCGGCTCGAGGTAGCCGACGACGGCGACGGTCTGGACGGGCAGCTTGGCGACGGCGCTAAAGTAGAGCAGGCAACCAATGCCGGTGTTGACGACGCCGAGCATAGCGACGGCGCGCCAATCAATGCTGGCGGCGACGCCGGCGGACAGGAACGAGGGAGCGCCCTGCGTGATGAGCGTGAGGGCCAGTGCGGTCACAAAGGCGGCGCTCACTTGGAGTGCGGAGTTCTCGAGGCCCTCGATGTGCGGCGCACCCTTGCTGGCGATGACCATCAATGCATAGCAGAAGGCCGAGGCGATTCCACAGACGATGCCCGCAATGGGCATATTGCCGCCTAGACCTTGCGCTGCAATGAGAAAAGCACCGCAGGCGACGGCGACAAAGCCGGCGATTTTGCCGCCGGTCAGCTTTTCGCCAAAAATGAGCGGGGAGAGGGCCATAACGATGATGGGGCCACAGTAATACAACAGCGAGGAGATACCAACGCCGATCGTCTGATAGGCGCGGAACAGGAAAATCCAGCTGGCGCCCAGCGCGGCGCCCGAGACGATGAGCGCTGCGGCCTCGCGGGGGCGAGACGGAGCCTGCAGGTTATGGCGCTTGGTTATGAAGAGGATGGCGGCAAGGGTGAGAGCGCCCAAAAACGTGCGCAACAGTACGATATCGGAGCTCGGCAGCGCGATGGCAGCGGCGATGATGCCGTTGGAGCCAAACAATAGCAATGCTGCTAAGTACGTAAACAATCCGTTGTTCATGTGCTGACATCCCCTCTATATCCGAACATGTTCACTATGGGTGAACTGGCTTTAGAAGAAAAGCGAATATAATGCATGGATAACATGACAAAAACTCATGTAAAGGTGGAGGGGTGCCGTGGAAACGAATATTCAAAAGATGCAGGTTCTGCTCGAGACCGTGCGGGCCGGCAGTTTTACGCGCGCCGCCGAGCGGCTGAGCTATTCGCAGTCGGGCGTGAGCCGCATGGTGGGCGACCTTGAGACCGATTGGGGTTTTAAGGTGCTCGACCGCAGCCGCGAGGGTGTGGTGCTTTCTGCCGATGGGCGGCAGATCATGCCGGCGGTTGAGGCGCTCTGCGAGGAGTTTGGCCGCCTGCAGCGACACGTGGACGAGATGCGTGGGCTCATGCGCGGCAAGATCTGCATTGGTACGTTTTCGAGTGTGGCGACCCACGTGCTGCCACCGGTCATAGCGCGTTTTCGCGCCGATCACCCGGACGTCGATTATGAGTTGCTGATGGGCGATTACTCAGAGATTGAACAATGGGTGGCGGAGGGGCGCTGCGACCTGGGCTTTATCCCGCGTGAGCCCCGAGAAAACGGCATGGCATCACGGTCTTTAGTGTGTGATGAGCTGATGGCGGTGGTGCCGACAGATTCGTTGCTTGCCACGGCGGAGTTCGTCTCTCTTACCGATTTGGCAAGAGAGCAGTTTATTCTGCTGGAACGGGGTACCGATGATGAGATTACGCCGCTATTCCGTCGGGCGGGGCTGGCGGTGCGCTCAAAACTGTCGACTTGGGATGACTATGCGATTATGGCTATGGTCGAGGATGGCCTGGGCGTGAGCATTCTTCCCGCGCTCATCTTGCGTCGCTGCCAGTTCGATGTTGCTGTGCGTCCGCTCGAAGGGCATCCCCATCGGCAGATCAACGCCATATATCGAACGGCCGATGTTTCGCTTGCCGCCGCTCGTTTCCTCGAATACTTCTAAATGCGTGCACGTCGTTATCGCCTTGGGATAAATCTCGAGGTCTTGCTCATTTTATTTTTGAAATTGAACTTTTCGAAATAGCACGGCGTTATACTGCTGCCTAAATTGAACTCAGGTTCAATTCGTGTTGTATAAATTGAACTTTGCCAGCAAGGAGGTTCTAGTGGCCCAAGAGACGTTTAGCGATCGTCTGCGACAGGCTATGTCCGATCGCGACGTTCGCCAGTCGGACGTGATCCGCGCATCGGAGATGCTCGGCAAAAAACTCGGCAAGAGTCAGATGAGCCAATATGTGAGCGGCAAGACGATTCCGCGGCGCGATGTGGCTGAGCTGCTCGCCCGTATTTTGGAGGTCGATGTTACCTGGCTGCTTGCCGGCGACGCCGATCAAGGCGAGGCATCATCACCCCGCAACGATTCCAAGCCCGAACCCCATCCCTCAGCTCAAATTGCAAGGAGCACCACCATGCGTACTTTTTCTAAATCCACCAAGCTCGATAACGTCCTGTATGACGTGCGCGGTCCCGTCGTCGACGAGGCCGCCCGTATGGAGGACGAGGGCGAGCGCATCCTCAAGCTCAATATCGGCAACCCGGCGCCCTTCGGTTTCCGCACGCCCGATGAGGTCATCAAGGACATGCGCCAGCAGCTGCCCGACTGCGAAGGCTATTCCAACTCGCGTGGCCTGTTCTCCGCGCGCAAGGCGATCATGCAGTATTCGCAGATCAAGGGCCTGCCCAACGTTCAGATGGAGCATATCTACACGGGCAACGGCGTGTCCGAGCTCATTCAGCTTTCGATGAACGCGTTGCTCGACAATGGCGACGAGATTCTGATCCCCAGCCCCGACTATCCGCTCTGGACGGCGTGCGCAACCCTTGCCGGCGGTCATCCTGTGCACTATCTGTGCGATGAGCAGGCGGATTGGTATCCCGACCTGGAGGATATGGAGTCCAAGATCACGAGCGCGACCAAAGCCCTCGTTATCATCAACCCCAACAACCCCACGGGCTCGGTCTACCCGCGCGAGGTGCTCGAGGGCATCGTCGAGGTTGCACGCAGGCATCAGCTGATGATCTTTGCTGATGAGATCTACGACCGCCTGTGCATGGACGGCTACGAGCACGTCTCGATTGCCTCGCTCGCTCCCGATCTGCCCTGCGTCACCTTTAGCGGTCTGTCCAAGTCGCACATGATCGCGGGCTATCGTATTGGATGGTGCTTTCGGGCAACCAGCGCTGCATGAGCGACTTCATCATGGGCATCAACATGCTCTCCAACATGCGCCTGTGCTCAAACGTGCCGGCTCAGTCGATCGTTCAGACGGCGCTCGGTGGCCATCAGTCCGTCAACGACTACATCCGCCCCGGCGGCCGTGTCTACGAGCAGCGCAACTTTGTGTATGAGGCGCTCAACAAGATTGACGGCATCTCGGTGGTTAAGCCGCGTGCGGCGTTCTACATCTTCCCCAAGATGGATGTGAAGAAGTTCAACATTACCGATGACGAGCAGTTCGCCCTTGACCTGCTGCACGAGAAGAAGATCCTGATCACGCGCGGCGGCGGCTTTAACTGGGCTGAGCCCGACCACTTCCGTATCGTGTACCTGCCGCGCATGGAAGTGCTCAAAGAGTCCCTCGAAGACCTCGCCGACTTCTTCGACCATTACCGCCAGAGCTAGTGGGATAGAAGTTCCGCACTATGAAAAGCTCCCTGCAGTTGTTTTGCTGCAGGGAGCTTTCTTGAATCGGCGGAACTAAATAACGATTCCGCAACAGTGGTCGATTTCGTGTTGGATGATCTCGGCGGTGTAGCCCGAGAAGTTTTT
>URUW01000009.1 GCA_900551205.1 uncultured Collinsella sp.
TCGGCATCCGCGACGACATGTACATCGGCAAGGGCGACGCCTACATGGCCGAGGTCTCCGAGTCCGTGCAGCAGGCTTACGAGGACGGCGTTCTGGATCATCGTCCCACGCTCATCTCCCTGCAGTCCGATTCCGACCACCCCACGCAGTCCTCTGCCGACATGCTCTACCTCATCAACGAGTTTGGCGGCCTCGAGAACCTCAAGGGCAAGAAGGTTGCCGTCACCTGGGCTTATTCGCCCTCTTACGGCAAGCCGCTGTCCTGCCCGCAGTCGCTGATCAGTCTGCTGCCCCGCTTTGGCATGGACGTCACCCTGGCCCACCCCGAGGGCTACGACCTCATGCCCGAGGTCGTCGAGCGCGCCAAGGGCTATGCCGCCGAGTCCGGCACCACCTTTAAGCAGGTCAACACCATGGCCGAGGCCTTCGAGGGCGCCGATATCGTGATCCCCAAGAGCTGGGCTCCGTTTGCCGCCATGGAGAAGCGCACCAACCTGTATGCCGAGGGCGACGACGCCGGCATCGCAGCGCTCGAGAAGGAGCTGCTCGCCCAGAACGCTACCCATCAGGACTGGTGCTCCACGACCGAACTCATGGAGAAGACTGCCAACGGCCAGGACACCATCTTTATGCACCCGCTGCCCGCCGACATCTCCGGTGTCTCCTGCGAGCACGGCGAGGTTAACGCCGACGTCTTCGACATGCACCGCGTGGGCATGTACAAGGAGGCCAGCTACAAGCCGTACGCCATCGCTGCCATGATGTTCCTGCAGAAGGTTGCCGATCCCGCCGCTACCCTCAAGGCCCTCGACGAGCGCAACGCCGCCCGTTGGCTCCAGGCCTAAAGCCGGGCTGAGGTAAGCCATGTAAAGGGGGCGCTCTGCCAACCGGCGGGGTGCCCCTTTTTTGCATCGCGGGCGTGCGGGATAAGCGCTTTCGATGTGGATGCCCGCGGCGCGAGTTATGGGTACGATGGTTTCAGGGGAGGTATCACCATGAAACTTGGATGCGTCATTATGGCTTCGGGCGAGGGCAAGCGGTTTGGCTCCAACAAGATGCTTGCCGATATCTATGGCGAGCCGCTGATTGCCCGGACCATCGATTCGGTTCCCCGGGGCTTTGACGTCGTGGTTTCGACGCGTTGGCCCGAGGTCGCTCAGATTTGCGAGGACAAGCATTGCCCGTGCGTGCTGCACGATGGCGAGTTGCGCAGCGAAAGCGTCCGTGCGGGCCTTTCGTGGGGAGTCGAACGCAACTGGAAAGGTTGCCTCTTTTTGCCGGGCGACCAGCCGCTCGTGAGTTTGGATTCTTTTGAGGCTATGGTTCGTGCATTTGACGAGCGTGGCCGCAAGCATCCGGTGCGTCTTGCGTGCAACGGTGAGCCTTCGAGCCCGGTGCTCTTTCCGGCGGAACTGTTCGATGCACTTATGCGTCTTGAGGGCAAGGACGGCGGCGGTTCGATCCTTAAGGACCGTACCGACGTGGTGCTGGTCGAGGCGCGTGCTTACGAACTGTGGGACGTCGATACCGCCAAGGGACAGCGACGCATAACGGAGCATATCGCCGCCTGCTCGTATTTTGATCGCGTGGCCAACTGCATCAACCAATAAGGAGCAATTATGATCATCATCAAAAACGGTGCGCTCGTGACGCCCCAGGGGCTTCGCCGCGCCGATCTTGCCATGGATGGCGATAAGATCGTGCGGATCGCCGCGGCGATTGAGCCGGGCGCCGACGATACTGTCGAGGATGCCGCGGGCTGCTGGGTGTTTCCCGGCTTTATCGACGGCCACACGCACATGCAGTGCTGGACCGGCATGGATTGGACAGCCGATAGCTTTGAGACCGGCACGCGCGCGGCTGCCTGCGGCGGCACGACGACCATTGTGGATTACGCTACGGCCGATCGCGGCGTGACCATGCCCGATGCCTTGGCCGAGTGGCATCGCCGCGCCGACGGAACCTGCACGGCCAACTACGCCTTTCATATGGCACTCGCCGAGTGGAACGAGCGCAACCGCGCCGATCTCTCGGCCATGCGCGAGGCGGGCGTGTCGTCGTTTAAGACTTACTTTGCCTATGACCACCTGCGCCTGGACGATGCCGAGACGCTCGAGGTGCTGGAGGAGCTCAAGCGCGTGGGTGGTATCCTGTGCGTGCATTGCGAGAACGGTACGCTGGTGAATGAACTGCAGAAGCGCGTGTACGAGCAGGGGATTCATGGACCCGAGGGGCATGCGCTCAGCCGTCCGGATGTGTGTGAGGCCGAGGCCGTGAGCCGCCTACTGTATCTGGCACACTTGGCCGGGGACGCTCCGGTCAACGTGGTGCACCTTTCGACTAAGCTGGGGCTCGAGGCCATTCGCGCTGCCAAGGCGCGCGGGCAGAAGAACATCTATGTCGAGACCTGCCCTCAGTATCTGATGCTCGACGATACTTGCTACTTGGAGCAGGGCGAGGACGGCTTTGCGGGTGCCAAGTATGTGATGAGCCCGCCGCTGCGCCATGCGGGTGACCGTGCGGCACTGCGCGAGGCGCTTGTGGCCGGCGAGATCGATATGATTGCGACCGACCACTGCAGCTTTAACCTGCACGGGCAAAAGGACCGCGGGCGCGACGACTTCCGCGCGATTCCCAACGGCGGGCCCGGTGTGGAGCATCGTCCCGTTGCGATTGCCACGAGCTTTGAGGGACAGCTGGGTCCCGAGGATCTGTGCCGCTTGATGAGCGAGAATCCGGCGCGCGTTTTTGGCATGTATCCGCGCAAGGGCTGTCTTGCCGAGGGCGCCGATGCCGACGTGTGCGTGTGGGATCCGTGCGCGCGTTGGACGATCAGCGCCGCGACGCAGCATCAGGCCGTGGACTACACGCCGCTCGAGGGCTTTGAGGCACATGGCCGCGCCAAGGCCGTGTTTGTGAACGGCGTGCTGGCGGCACGCGACGGCGAGCCCACCGGAGCCCAACCCGGCCGCTACGTGCCCCGCTAACGGGAAGACCGCCGGGGTAGCTAATTTGGGAGATGATTTTTTGGGACGGGGTAGCAAAAAGAGCCCCGTCCCAAATTTGCTACCCCTGGAGGCTGGTGGCGATGAGGGGGCGGCCGAGGGCTGCCTCGAAGCAATCTGCCATCGTTGGATCGGCAAGCGTGTCGACTTGGTTGAGCATAATGCGGGCATTGCTGAGGTTCAGCATCTGCAGCTCGGCATTGAGCGCCATAGCGACGCGCTCTGGGGTGGCGGTGTCGGTGGGCTCGCAGCCGCAGCGCTCGCAGAAGACCTCGGGGCGGTGGACAACCTCGGCGACGGGCTTGCCCAGCCCCGAGGCGCCGACGACCCAGACAACGTTTGCCGTGGCGGCGGGAATTACCGGCTCCCAGGCGGCATGTGCCTTGAGCGGGAGTCGCTTGCTGCCATCTGCCTCGGCCAACACATAGTCAAAGCGCTGCGCCAGCTGGTCGAGCGGCTCGGCGGGGGCGGAGAGCTTGCCTGTCTCCGGGTCCAAGACGCCTGCCTGGCAGATGCTTCCGCGCACAAGGCCCGCGCAGGCCTCGCAGGTGCAGCCGGGGGCGTGTGAGGCACCTGGCTTCCAAGGCGCGGCGTCCAGGCGACGATTCGACCCGTCCCATGGCACGCCGGCAACGGGAAGCATATGCGTGGTGGTACAGAGGAGCACGCGGCCGCCAGCGCGCATGAGCTCAAGACCCAGCGTCTTGAGCAAGGTCGACTTGCCGCCGCTGCCGATAATCGCGGTAATGCCCGGCTCGATCCTGAGCGCCGAGGCAAGATTGCCGCTAACCGTTTCCATCTGTTCACCGCCGTATAATACTGTGATAATAAATAATCATCAGAGTAGCGGTCGAACCGCTTTTGCTCTGCTCAAACCGTAGCACAGGGAGGTGCCCCGGGAATGCTCGTTTATGTTCGCGGCGCCGGCGATATCGCCACGGGTGTCGCCGTTCGCTTGGTGCGCGCCGGCGTTTCGGTCGTTATGGCCGATATCGCGGTTCCCACGTGCATCCGCCGCACAATCTGTTTTTGCGAGGCCATTCGCCTGGGCGAGGTCGAGGTCGAAGGCATTCGCGCTCGCTTGGCACAGACGCCGGCTGAGGCGCTTGAGATTACCAAGGCTGGAGACGTCGCCGTTGTGGTGGACCCTCAGGCCAAGATGCTCGATGAGCTTAAACCCACGGCTGTGGTCGACGCGATTTTGGCTAAGCGCAACTTGGGCACCACGCGCGACATGGCGCCTGCCGTCATCGCTGTGGGGCCGGGCTTTACCGCGCCGGTTGACTGCGACGCCGTGGTCGAGACCATGCGCGGGCATTTTCTCGGCCGTGTCATTACCCAAGGTTCGCCCCAGCCCAACACGGGCGTGCCGGGCATTATCGCCGGCTATGGCAAGGAACGTGTTATCCACAGCCCCGCCGCCGGCGTGTTTCGGTCCGACCGCGCAATCGGCGACATCGTGAGCGCCGGAGACGTGATTGGCTACGCGGGCGATACGCCCATGTGCACGCAGATCGATGGCTGTCTGCGCGGGCTTTTGGCGAACGGCGTGCAGGTGACTGAGGGCTTTAAATGCGCCGATGTCGACCCGCGCGGCGATGCCAGCTATATCAACTACATTTCGGACAAAGCGACGTCGGTCGGCGGCGGCGTGCTCGAGGCACTCGCTATGCTCACCGATGTCTTTAGAGGATAGAAGGCGGCAATGGAAAAGCTCGATGTTGTGAATGCGGCGCTTGCCGCCCTGCGTGCTGGCGAGACGTGCGAGCTGGTGGTCGTGGCCGGTACGGCGGGGTCGTCCCCGCGCGGTGTGGGCGCCTGGATGGCCGTCTTTGCCGATGGCAGCCAGGCGGGCACTATCGGCGGCGGCAAGATTGAGCTCTTTGCGCTGGATGAGGCGCGCGAGCTCCTGAGCGCGGGACAGTCGCGTCTGGTCCGCTACACCATGGGCGGCGAGAACTCCGATACCGGCATGATCTGCGGCGGAGCCATCTGCCTGTGCTACCTGCATTTGGATGCGACTCAGGCACCGTTGTTCCAGTCGGTTGCCGACGTCTTGGCCTATCGGCGCATCGGCGACTTCGTCATCGACTTTGAGCCGTTTATCGCGAGCGCGCTCGAGGGCGATGTGGTTGAGTACCATGGCGAGACATCGCGCCATACCATTGCCGGCTGCCCCGAGCTTTCGCTGGTGGAGGAGGGGAGTAAGGTCACCTACACCAACGCCGCCTCCGAGATTCCCCCGGCGCACATCGAGACGCTCTGCCCCGAGGGCCTGACCTATATCTTTGGCTGCGGCCACGTGGGCGCTGCGACGGCGCGGGTGCTCACGGCGGCGGGCTTTGCCGTCGTGGCTTGCGAATGGGTGCCCGGCGTCTACGACCGTCGTCTGGTCGATTATAAGAACCTGAGCGAGCTGTGTCCCATCGGCCCGCGCGACCTGGTGGTCGTCGCCACGGCGGGTCACAAGTCCGATATCGACGTGGTGATTCAGGCCATGCGCGCCAAACCCGCCTATCTGGGCTGCTTGGGCTCGCGCCGCAAGACGGCCTTTGTGTGCGCCCGCTTGGAGCAGGAGGGCTTTACGCAGGAGCAAATCGACGAGCTGCACCTGCCGATCGGTGTCGCCATCGAGGCCGAGGACCCCGAGGAAATCGCCATCTCCATCGCCGCCGAGATGATCCACCTGCGCCGCACCAAACTCGTCCCCCGCAAGCGCTAATCGCATCCCCATATATGAGTTGCGGTGAAATACGGACTGTTAAAGCCTGTTAAGCCGTCAAACGGTCCCTATTTCACCGCAACTGCCATTTTCCTCCGTCCCCTAGGGATCAATATGTGCGGGGGAGTTGTGGAGTTGTGCAGGCAGACGAGGTTTTTCTGGAAATACGCTCCCGATGCGCGTATAGTACCGATTGTTTTGTCGGCTCCTGCTGCGTCGAGTCCAAACCGCGAAATGCCATGAGCGGCGCGGATGCAGCCAGGAGGCACGAGGACAACCCATCGTGGCCACGCCCCGTGCTTAAAACCCCAAGAAGGAGTGAACAATGGCAGAAGAGAAGTATGTGCCGCGTCTGAAGACCAAGTACAACAACGAGGTCAAGCAGCAGCTTCAGGACAAGTTCCAGTACGAGAACGTCATGATGATCCCCAAGTTTGAGAAGATCGTCGTGAACATGGGTGTCGGCGAGGCCGCTACCGATTCCAAGGCCATCGACGGTGCCGTGCGCGACCTGCGCGCCATCACCGGCCAGCAGCCGATGATCACCCGTGCCCGCAAGTCCATCGCTACCTTCCGCCTGCGCGCTGGTATGCCGATCGGCTGCAAGGTTACCCTGCGTGGCGACCGTATGTGGGAGTTCTTCGATCGTCTGACCTCCGTCGCGATCCCCCGTATCCGCGACTTCCGCGGCATCTCCGCCAAGAGCTTCGACGGCCGTGGTAACTTCTCCATGGGCGTCACCGAGCAGCTCATCTTCCCCGAGATCGACTTCGACTCCGTCGATCACCAGCGTGGTATGGACATCACTTTCGTGACCACCGCCAACACCGATGAGGAGGCCAAGGCCCTTCTGGACGCCTTCGGTTTCCCGTTCAAGAAATAGGTTCACCTGCCCTATGAGCGCCGTTCCCAGAAGGGGGCGGCGCTTGGGGCGAACAATACTCTATGTGAGGAGGATATAAGTGGCTAAGACATCGATGATCGTCAAGTGCAATCGCAAGCAGAAGTTCTCTACTCGTGAGTACACGCGCTGCCAGCGCTGCGGCCGTCCGCACTCTGTGTACCGCAAGTTCGGCCTGTGCCGTGTCTGCTTCCGCGAGCTTGCACTCAAGGGCGAGCTTCCCGGCGTTAAGAAGGCCAGCTGGTAAGTCACTACCAGCGTTTCAAGCATCAGTTTGGAACAGGGAAAACGCGCTAAAAAGGCTTTGCCGTTAAGGGCGGCGAAGAACCAAGAGCACGTGTTCATCAAGAACGAAGGAGAATCTGTATGAACCTTACAGACCCGATCGCAGATATGCTTACGCGCATCCGTAACGCTAACTCTGTGAACAAGGCCACGGTCTCCATGCCGAGCAGCAAGAAGCTCGTCGAGATCGCTCGTGTTCTGCACGAGGAGGGCTACATCGAGGGCTACGATGTCGAGGACACCGTTCCCCAGAAGACTCTGCACATCACGCTTAAGTATGGTCCCAAGAAGGCTAAGGTCATCAACGGCATCCGCCGCATTTCCAAGCCGGGCCTGCGTAAGTACACCGGCGTTGCCGACATGCCCCGCGTCCGCGGTGGCCTTGGTACCGCCATTATTTCCACCAGCCATGGCGTCATGACCGACCGCGATGCTCGCAAGCACAACGTCGGCGGCGAGATCATCGCTTACGTCTGGTAATTCGCTCGGTAGGTAGAAGGAAAGGAGATCACCGTGTCTCGTATCGGTAATAAGCCTGTCCAGATTCCCGCCGGAGTCGAAGTGGCAGTCAACGGCAACAACGTTGTCGTCAAGGGCCCCAAGGGCCAGCTCGAGCTCGATGTCTTTGAGAAGCTCGCTATCAACGTCGAGGACAACGTCCTCACCGTTTCCCGTCCCGACGACGAGCGTGAGACCCGTGCCCGCCACGGCCTCACCCGCGCCCTCATCCACAACATGGTGGTTGGCGTTTCCGAGGGCTTCGAGAAGAAGCTCGAGCTCGCCGGCGTCGGTTACCGCGTGCAGCAGAAGGGCAAGAACCTCGAGTTCTCCCTGGGCTTCTCGCACCCCGTGATCGTCGAGGCTCCCGAGGGCATCACCTTCGAGGTTCCCGACAACACCCACGTGAACGTCAAGGGTATCAACAAGCAGCAGGTCGGTCAGATCGCCGCTGAGATCCGCGGCCATCGTCCTCCCGAGCCTTACAAGGGCAAGGGTATCCACTACGTTGGCGAGCACATCCGCCGCAAGCTGGGTAAGGCCGCCAAGTAGTCGTAACCGACTCACTCGCATAAGACCAGCACCCCGTCAGGTGCTGGCAAGATCAACCTTTTTAGGAGTTTACGTATGAACAAGCATAAGGCGAAGCTGGAAGGCCTCAAGCGTCGTCAGCGTCGTGTTCGCGGCAAGGTCTCGGGTACCTCCGAGCGTCCGCGTCTTCGCGTGACCCGTACTAACGCCAACATCTATGCCCAGATCATCGACGACAGCAAGGGCTCTAGCCTGACGCTCGTCTCTGCCGCGACCCTCGAGGCCGAGTTCAAGGGCACCCACACCTCGAACAAGGAGGCTGCGGAGAAGGTCGGTCAGCTCGTTGGCAAGCGCGCCATCGAGGCCGGCATCACCAAGGTCGCCTTCGATCGCGGTGGCCGTATCTACCATGGCCGCGTCAAGGCCCTCGCCGACGGTGCTCGTGCCGCCGGTCTCGAGTTCTAGGAGGTATGTAGCACATGGCTCGTAATCAGAAGCAGCAGCGCGAGGCCTCCGAGTTCGAGGAGCGCGTCGTTTACATCAACCGCGTGTCGAAGACCGTCAAGGGTGGTCGTCGCATGAGCCTCGTCGCTCTCGTCGTCGTTGGCGACGGCAAGGGCAACGTCGGCGTTGGCATGGGCAAGTCCGCTGAGGTGCCCCTGGCCATCTCCAAGGCGTCTCTCGATGCCAAGAAGAACATGTTCCACGTGCCGGTGACCGAGCAGGGCACCATCCCGCACGAGGTTCTCGGCCACTTTGGTGCCGGCCGCATCATCATCAAGCCCGCTGTCGAGGGTACCGGCGTTATCGCCGGCGGCGCTGTGCGTCCCCTCTTCGAGCTTGCTGGCATCAAGAACGTCCTGTCCAAGTCCCTCGGTACCGACAACGGCCTCAACATCATCAAGGCTGCCGTCGAGGGCCTCAAGGAGCTCTCCAGCCCTGAGGACGTCGCGGCTCGCCGTGGCCTGACGGTCTCCGAGATGTTCGTCGGTAAGGAGAACTAAGCATGGCTGACACCATCAAGATCAAGCAGGTCCGCAGCACCAACGGTTGCAAGCAGGACCAGGTCCGTACTGTCCGTGCCCTCGGTCTCCACAGGATCCGCGAGGTTCGCGAGATTGCTGACAACGAGTCCGTCCGCGGCATGATCTTCAAGGTCAAGCACCTTGTCGAGATTGTAGAGGAGTAGCAAATGCAGCTTCACGATCTTACTCCCGCGCCCGGTTCCACCAAGAACCGCAAGCGCGTCGGCCGTGGCAATTCTTCGGGTCACGGCACCACTTCTGGCCGCGGCCAGAAGGGCCAGGGTTCCCGCTCTGGCGGCACCAAGGGTGCCGGCTTCGAGGGTGGCCAGACTCCGCTGGCTATGCGCCTGCCCAAGCTTCCGGGCTTCCGCAACCCCCGTCGTATCGAGTACACCGCTGTTAACGTTGAGCGTCTCGAGCGTAAGTTCGAGGATGGCGCTGTGATCGACGGTGCCGCTCTTAAGGCCGCTCGCATCACCAAGAGCGAGTTCGAGCCCGTCAAGGTGCTCGGCAATGGTGAGCTCACCAAGAAGTTCACGGTCAAGGTCGACAAGGTCAGCGCTTCTGCGCAGGCCAAGATCGAGGCCGCCGGCGGAAAGGTCGAGCTGCCGTGCTAAATGGTCTTAAGAATGCTTTCCGCATCAAAGAATTGCGCGAAAAGATTCTTTTTACCATAGCTATGCTCGTCGTGTACCGCATTGGTGCGCACGTTCCTGTGCCCGGCATTCCCTTCCAGGGGATGCTGGGCCTTTTCTCGACCGATAACAATTCGGTCGCCGCAGGTGCTATGGCCCTCCTGAATCTTTTCTCTGGCGGCGCGTTGAGCTATGTGTCGGTGTTTTCGCTGGGCATCATGCCTTACATCACCAGCTCAATCATCCTCCAGATGCTCCAGGCCGTTGTGCCTTCCCTGCATGAGCTTGCCCGCGAGGGCGAGGTCGGTCAGACCAAGATTACGCAGTATTCGCGTTACCTCACCCTGGCTCTGGCAATCCTCAACTCCGTGGGTTACCTCTTCCTCTTTAAGAGCTTCGGCAGCTTTAATGGCGCCGGCGCTCCCGAGATCATCTTCGACCTCATGATCGTCGGCACGCTCACTGCGGGCGCTATGCTGATCATGTGGATTGGTGAGCTCATCACCCAGCGCGGTATCGGCAATGGCATGTCCCTGATCATCTTTGCGAACATCATGGCCGGCCTGCCGCAGGCGATCTTCTCCAGCACCGAGGGTAATGCCGGTGGCATCATCACCATGGTGATCATCTGCGCCATCATCCTGCTGGTTATCCCGCTGATTGTTTTTCTTGAGCGCGGCCAGCGCCGCATCCCGGTCTCCTACGCTAAGCGCGTCGTGGGCCGTCGCATGATGGGTGGCCAGACCACCTACCTGCCCATCAAGGTCAATACCGCGGGTGTCGTGCCGATCATCTTCGCTTCGGCGCTGCTGTACTTCCCGGCTCAGATTGCCGTGTTCTTCCCCGGCATCGGCTGGATTCAGGCAGTTGCCTCCGCGCTTTCGACCGGTTGGCTCAACTGGGTGCTTAACGTTGTCCTCATCGTGTTCTTCGCGTACTTCTACACCTCCATGGTGTTCAATCCCGATGACACGGCCGACAACCTTAAGAAGCAGGGCGGCTTTATTCCGGGCGTGCGTCCGGGTAGGGCTACCGCGGCCTACATCAAGAACGCGCTCAACAAGATTACGCTTCCCAGCGCTGTCTTTTTGGCGCTCATCGCCATCGTGCCTTCGATCATCTTCTCCTTCACGGGTAACCATCTGATCCAGGCATTTGGCGGCACGTCCATCCTCATCATGGTCGGCGTCGTGCTCGACACGGTCGATAAGCTCGAAGGCCAGATCAAGATGTATGATTACGATGGATTCTTTAAATAGGCTAGAGGAGGATTGCTCATGAACCTCGTATTGCTCGGAGCTCCGGGTGCCGGTAAGGGCACCGTCGCACAGGAGCTCGTCGCCGAGTTTGGCGTCGCTCACATTTCCACGGGCGACCTGCTGCGTGCTGCCGTCAAGGGTGGCACCGAGCTTGGTATTCAGGCTAAGAAGTACATGGACGCTGGCGAGCTCGTTCCCGACCAGCTCGTGATCGACCTTGTCAAGGAGCGCCTTGCTGCCGATGACGCCCAGCAGGGCTTCATCCTCGACGGCTTCCCGCGCAACACCGCCCAGGCTGTGACGCTCGATTCCGAGCTCTCCGCCATGGGTCGCGAGATCGACTGCGCCCTTCTGGTCGACGTGGCCCCCGAGGTCATCATCGATCGTCTGTCTTCGCGTCGCACCTGCCGCGCCTGCGGTTACACCGGCACCGCTGCCGATGCCACCTGCCCCAAGTGCGGTGGCGAGATGTATCAGCGCGACGACGACAAGCCCGAGACCATCAAGAACCGTCTCGACGTCTACGAGAAGTCCACGAGCCCGCTCGTCGACTACTATCGTGGCCAGGGTCTGCTCAAGTCGGTCAACGGTGACCAGGCTCGCGAGACCGTGTACGGGGATGTCAAAGAGGCTCTCGGTCTATGATCAAGATTAAGTCTGCAACGCAAATCGAGCAGATGAAGAAGGCAGGAGCGCTATCTAAGATGGCGCTCCGCCACGTTGGAGCCATGGTGCGCCCCGGCGTTTCGACTTTTGAGCTCGATCAGCTCGCGGAGCAGATTATCCGCATGCATGGCGGCACCCCCGCCTTTAAGGGTTACGGCGGGTTCCCGGGGACCATTTGCGCATCGATCAACGATGCCGTGGTCCACGGTATTCCCAACCCTGACATGATCCTGCGCGATGGCGATATCATCTCCATCGATACGGGAGCCGTTGTCGACGGTTGGGTCGGCGATAACGCATGGACGTTTTTCGTCGGCACCCCCACGCCCGAAGCCAAGGCTTTGTGCGAGGTCACGCGCGATTGCCTTAAGGCTGCCATCGAGCAGGCTGTTCCCGGTAACCATATCGGGGACGTCGGTTATGCCGTTCAGTCCCTTGCCGAGTCTCACGGTTACGGCGTGCTTCGTGACTATGTGGGTCATGGCATTGGCCGCGTGATGCACGAGGACCCCAACGTTCCTAACTATGGAAAGAAGGGGAGGGGCGTTCGCCTCCAGGCCGGCATGGTCATTGCCATCGAGCCG
The DNA here is from genome assembly GCA_900551205.1 of uncultured Collinsella sp. Lineage (GTDB taxonomy): Bacteria > Actinomycetota > Coriobacteriia > Coriobacteriales > Coriobacteriaceae > Collinsella. The sequence continues at coordinate 12,112 of URUW01000009.1, forward strand.
ATGGTTACGATGGGTTCCAACCATGTGAGCACGGGCTCCGACGGTTGGATTGTTACGACCAACGACCACCTGCCCGCCGCGCACTACGAGAACACCGTCGCCATTACCAATGACGGTCCGGTGATTCTCACCACGGATGCCCAAGGTGCTTGGTGTTCGCTCCAAGGCGGAGAAATGTAACAAGTTCCGCTTAGTTGTGGAGCCATTACGAAGTTAATACGATGCGTGCATACGTGTTGTAGAATACTCAATCGCTGTCGTTTTCTAGAGAAAGATGATTGCTTGTGAAGAAGGAAGACGCAATTGAGCTCGAGGGTACGGTAAAGGAGCCGCTGCCCAACGCCATGTTTAAGGTTGAGCTCGAGAACGGTCATTCGGTTCTGTGCAACATTTCTGGCAAGATTCGAATGAATTACATCCGTATTCTCCCCGGTGACAGGGTTGTCGTGGAGCTTTCCCCGTACGACCTGACCCGCGGCCGCATCACCTATCGCTACAAATAGCGGCACGCATACACGCACTCCATTTCCGGCTGCAGGCTTAGCTCAACCTACGGTCGGATTGTGTGTGAAGACCAGCCATAGTTTTAAACGCCTGCGGCTGGGCGAGTAGATAGTAGGGAAGTAGTTTGAGCGCTACCGAAAGGAAGAACGATGAAGGTACGTCCTTCGGTCAAGAAGATGTGCGATAAGTGCAAAATCATTAGGCGCCATGGCAAGGTCCTCGTCATTTGCGAGAACCCCCGTCATAAGCAGCGTCAGGGTTAAGAGAGGAGACTACGTTGGCCCGTATTAATGGTGTCGACCTCCCGCGTGAGAAGCGCGTTGAGATCGGTCTGACCTACATTTACGGCATCGGCCGCACCACTGCGACGAAGATCTGCGTCGAGTGCAACGTTAACGTGGATACGCGCGTTAAGGACCTCACCGAGGATGAGGTTAACGCCATCCGCGATTATATCGATAAGAACCAGATCATGGTTGAGGGTGACCTCCGCCGTGAGCGCAACCAGAACGTCAAGCGCCTTATGGACATCGGCTGCAACCGCGGCCTTCGTCACCGCAAGGGCCTCCCGGTCCGCGGCCAGCGCACCCACACTAACGCTCGTACCCGCAAGGGCCCGAAGCGTCAGATCGGTGCTAAGAAGAAGAAATAAGGAGCGCTAGATAGATGGCTACTGCTAAGAAGAACGTTCGCGCTGCCCGTCTGAAGCGCGCGGACCGTAAGAACATTTCCGTGGGCCAGGCTCACATTCGTTCTACGTTCAACAACACGATCGTTTCGATCACCGATCCCCAGGGCAACGTCATTTCCTGGAAGTCGGCTGGCCAGGTGGGCTTCAAGGGCTCCCGTAAGTCCACGCCGTTCGCTGCCCAGATGGCTGCCGAGGCTGCTGCCAAGCAGGCCATGGAGCACGGTATGAAGAAGGTTTCCGTCTTCGTCAAGGGCCCTGGCTCCGGTCGTGAGACCGCCATCCGCTCCCTCCAGGCTGCTGGCCTCGAGGTCTCGAGCATCCAGGACAAGACCCCCATCCCGCACAACGGCTGCCGCCCCAAGAAGCGTCGCCGCGTGTAACTGAAAGGATCGTATCAATATGGCAATCGACAGGACTCCTGTTCTTAAGCGCTGCCGTCAGCTCGGGATCGATCCCGCTGAGCTCGGTTACAGCAGCAAGAAGGAATCTATCCGTCAGCCCAAGCGCCGTCGCAAGGAATCTGAGTACGGCATGCAGCTGCGCGAGAAGCAGAAGGTCAAGTTCATCTATGGCGTTCTGGAGAAGCAGTTCCACGGCTACTTCAACAAGGCCCGCAAGATGAACGGCGTCACCGGTGAGAACCTCATGATCATCCTTGAGTCTCGCCTCGACAACGTCGTCTTCCGTCTTGGCTTCGCCCGCACCCGCAAAGAGGCTCGTCAGTCCGTCCGTCACGGTCACTTCACCGTGAACGGCAAGCGCGTGGACATCCCGTCCTACCGCGTCAAGGCCGGCGACGTCGTCGCTGTCGGCGAGAAGTTCCGTGACCTCCTCCCCATCAAGGAGGCTCTGATTTCCTCCGAGCGCTTTGAGGTCCCTGGCTGGCTCGAGGTCGATATCGAGAAGCTGTCTGGTAACGTGCTCGCTCTGCCGACGCGTGAGCAGATCAGCGGTGATATCAACGAGCAGCTCATCGTCGAGCTCTACTCTAAGTAGTCCATCCGGGCTGCTGAGGCTGGAGGTAATACATGTCAGAATTCATTAGGCCTCAGGTTCAGGTCGAAGAGATCAACGAGACGTCTGCTCGTGTCTCCGTCGAGCCGCTCGAGCGTGGCTACGGCGATACGCTGGGTAACTCCCTTCGTCGCGTACTTCTGTCCTCGCTCGAGGGTGCTGCCGTCGAGGCTATTCAGATCGATGGTGCACAGCACGAGTTCATGACCATCCCTAACATGGTCGAGGATGTCACCGACATCGTCCTGAATGTCAAGGGTCTTGTCTTCAGGGCTCTCGGCACGACCGACGAGGCGACCGCCACCATCTCGGTTGACGGCCCCTGCGAGGTCACCGGTGCGGACTTCTTTATTCCGTCCGAGTTTGAGCTGGTCAACCCCGAGCAGCACATCGCTACGCTCACCGAGGGCGGCCATCTCACCATGAGCATGCGCATCGGCTATGGCCGCGGCTATGTTTCTGGCGAGGCCAACAAGCGCGACAACGATCCCATCGGTGTGATCCACGTCGACTCGCTGTACTCGCCGGTTTCCCGTTGCGCCAAGCTCGTTGAGGCTTGCCGTGTCGGTCAGCACACCGACTACGACCGCCTTGTCCTCGAGATCGAGACCAACGGCTCCATCGCCCCGCGCGACGCCGTGGTCCAGGCTGCCAATATCATCAACCAGCATATGGCCGCCTTTATGAACCTTGCCGAGACCCCCGAGGTCGAGGAGGAGGCTTCGATCTTCGCTCCCGAGGTCACCAACGACAACGCCGAGCTGGACAAGCAGATCGAGGATCTGGACCTTTCCGTTCGTTCCTACAACTGCCTTAAGCGCGCCAGCATTCACTCGGTCCGTCAGCTCGTTGAGTTCTCGGAGAACGATCTGCTCAACATCCGTAACTTCGGTGTTAAGTCGATCGAGGAAGTGAAGGACAAGCTTGAGTCCATGGGCCTGAGCCTGAAGGCTTAATGCTTCGCATATTTGAGGAGAAACTAGACCATGCGTCACAACGTTAAGAAGGGCCTGAAGCTCGGCACCGATGCGAGCCACACCAAGGCCATGAAGAAGAGCCTTGCTAAGGCCCTCTTCGAGAACGACCGCATCAAGACCACCGAGACCCGTGCTAAGGCGCTGCGTTCGGTCGTCGACCCGATCATCACTTGGGCCAAGAAGGGCGACCTGCACTCTCGTCGTCTGGCTATCGCCAAGCTCGGCGATAAGCAGCTCGTTGCCGAGATTTTCGACAAGGCTGCTCAGGGCATGTGGCAGGACCGCAACGGCGGTTACACCCGCATCATGAAGCTCGGTAACCGCAAGGGCGACAACGCTCCCATCGTTATCATGGAGCTCGTCACCGAGCCTTGCACGCCTAAGGCCAAGAAGGCTGCTCCGGCCCCCAAGAAGGCCGCTGCTCCCAAGAAGGTCGAGGCTGTCGAGGAGACCGCTGCCGAGGAGGCTCCTGCTGAGGAGACCGCTGAGTAGACATTCCGTCTGCATAGGCTATATTCGAGGGGTACGTTCGCGTACCCCTCTTTTTTTGTCGCGATACCGTTGCTTGTTTGTTGGGAGCGCCCATGACTGCGCCGTCTGATTTCAATTCGATTTCCGAGCTTGATGCTACGCTCGTATTTCGCGTGGCCTATGATGGCTCGTCGTATAGCGGATTTGCCGAGCAGCCGGGACAGACGACGGTTGCGGGTGAGCTACGTCGAGCCATCGAGACGCTGCTTCGCCGCCCGATCGATCTGACGTGTGCGGGGCGTACCGATGCCGGCGTGCATGCCGTGGCTCAGTACATCAGCGTGCCCGTTACGGACGCTGAGCTCGCGTGTACGCGCCGTAGGTGGCTGCGGGCTATGGATGCCCTGCTGCCCAAAGATATCGCCATCAACGAGGTCTACAAGGCTCGTAAGGGCTTTTCTGCGCGCTTTGACGCGCGCTCTCGCACGTACACCTATCGCATTGCCGATCGTGATGCGCGGCCCGTGCTGTCACGCGGTGCTGTGTGGTGGCATCGCTATCCCCTCGACGTCGATGCGATGGCGGCCGCCTGCCCTGCGCTTTTGGGCGAGCAGGACTTTAAAAGCTTTTGCAAGGTTGCCTCGGCCGTTGGCAAGCCCACGCATCGCTGCGTGATGCGTGCCGAATTTGGCCATGAGGTTGCGTTTGGCGAGGACATCCTGACGTTTACCATCGAGGGCAATGCATTTCTGCATTCGATGGTCCGTACGATCGTGGGCACGCTTGTCGAGATTGGCATGCATCGCCGTGAACCCGAGTGGATGCGCGAGGTCATCGATGCTTGCGACCGTACCGCTGCGGGCCCCACGGCTCCTGCCTGCGGCCTTACGTTTATGGGCGTGGATTACGATCCCGCCGAGCTTGTCGTGCTCGACTAGGGGAGGGTTCGACGCGTCGTGCGTCGACACCTGTCGTCTGTGGTCTGCGCGTGTGCAACATCTGTTCTTGGCGTGCAATACAACTGGTGTCTCATTGCTTTTATTGCCGGGGTGTACCATGAAGCTCGGTTTGATTTATTGTTGTCGAGAGGACGGATAATTTGGTTCGACGTGGCTCGCATCCGCGACTTTCGGTGATCCTTGTGGTAGAAGGTTCGCCCAGCTATGCGATGCGTGCGCTCGAGAGTATCCAGAACCAAGACCTCTACGATTTGCAGATTGTCGTTGTCTGTCGCGATGCTGCGCCCGGTGTGCGCCATTCGCTTCAAGTTGCTGCTGACAGGGACATCCATATTGATTTGATTGACGTCGAGGACGCGACGCGCGGCGCGTGTCTTCGTGCCGGTTTTGCTGCTTCGCGCGGCTCTCAAATCATCGCTATGAACGCCGATGAGTGGTTTGCTCCGCAGTCCCTTTCCAAGATGGTCGATATCGCGTGCGATACTGCGGCAGACATAGTGTTCCCTACGGTGTCGCTCGACCGCTATGATGCACATCGAGAGCGCCATTCGCGCGTCTTGGATGCTGCTTCTATTGCTATTGAAGACAAGTCTTCGATGGTGGCCGGGCTGCCCCAGTTGATTTTAGGCGGCCTAGTCGTTCAGACCTCTGGCGTGATGTATAGCCGTCCGCTGTTTGAGGCATGCCTGTCGCACGGCAAGGCGTACCGTACGGTTGAGTTTATGGCATATGCGCTCTCGCAGGCACAGCGCGTCTCCGGATGCGGAGACGCTTGTTTCCACGCGGCGGCACCTAAGCTTACAGATGCCTTTGATCCCACCATGTATGCCAGGATATCCGATGACACTCGAGCGCTCGACGAGCTTGCGGACTCACTCTCGGAAGCAGATAGCGGTGGTCGGCTCAAGCTGGCAAGCCAAAAGTTCTACTTTGCCGGACTGGTCGCCTGCATCGAGAATTTGTGTCTGAGCCCGCATGGGGTGTCGTCAATCGAGCGTTGCGCCCGCATGCGTGATATGCTCGAGGCGCCTCGAACCCGTCAGATGGTCGCCGCGCTCAAGGATAACCATCGGGGACTCGGTCTGTTGTTTGGGCCGATCGCCAGCGCCAAGCCCGCGCGCTGCGTGATGTGTACGCATCTGGCAGCTTTTCTTAACCGGACGGGCGCAAAAACCGCCTAAACGGCTCATTACGAAACAAACTTGCATAGAATTGTTTCGAAATGCGTTCTTATACACAAAAGCCTTCAAATAGCGTTAAACTATTCAATCACTGATTGATTGTCTCCGCCATCTTTTGGAGAGAGGGTTTGTATGGCTAAAAAACGCAATGGGCGCCAGGATGCCATTAGAGATATTGTGCGCAATAAGGATGTCCGCACGCAGCGCGTGCTGGTCGATGAGCTCCGTGCTATGGGCTTTGATTGCACGCAGGCGACTGTCTCTCGCGATATTGCCGATATGGGGCTGCGTAAGCTCCCTGAGGGCATCTATGTTCTGGCAGAGGACCTGCACCTGCAGCGTATGGTTTCCGAGCTCGTAACGGGCGTTCTGCGTACTGATAATCTGGTTATGATCAAGGCTCAGCCTGGCACGGCTTCCGGCATCGCCGCCGCCGTTGATGCGGCAGAGTTACCCGATGTGCTTGGCTCGCTTGCCGGCAACGATACGATTTTGGTTATTGCCCAGACGGCCGAGGACGGCGAGCGTCTCGAGGCGCTGATCAATAAGTTGAGCAATTCTCGCAAGTAGGTGTGCGGGTCGTGCGCTCGGCATTGTGTGCGCTGACATAGTAGCTTGTAAGGGGCATCGACGTTGGTCGGTACCCCTTTTTGTTTGCCGGTATAAAGACCGCCCACCAGGTCGCTTCAAACTAAAAGGCCCCGAGCAGTTCAATAAGCTGCTCGGGGCCTTGTTGGCTTTAGTCGCGTGCTTCTTAGCCGACCGTATCGTCAGGCGTGGGCGAGGGGTCGGGAGTGGGCGTAGGCGTAGGCGTAGGCGTAGGCGTAGGCGTGCCGCCATCGCCGCCGGTCGAACCACCAGTGGAGCCGCCCGTCGAGCCACCGGTCGTACCGGTGCCGCCGGTGGTGTCGCCGCCCGTGGTCTCGGTGGTCGTGGTCGTCGTGGTAGTCGTTGTGGTGGTTTCCTCTTCCTCTTCCTCTTCGTCCTTGTCCTTGTCGTCGTTCTCCGACTTCTTGGTGTTGTTGGTGCCGTAGAACTTCCAGACGCTGTTGTTCTTGTAGGTGGGCGCCGTTCCGGTCGCAAACTCCTCGCGCTCGGTACCGGTCAGAACGGTGTTCATAAACCGCTTAAAGACAGGCAGGTTGGTGCTGTCGCCCAGCAGGTCCGTGCCGTACTTTTGGATGGGGATCTCGCCCGCGGAATAGCCGGTCCACAGGGCGCATGCCAGCTGCGGGGTATAGCCGCAGAACCACAGGTTGGTGGTGTTGTCGGTGGTGCCCGTCTTGCCGGCATAGGGCTGGTTGACACTCAGGGCGCCGGCAGCACCCGTACCGCTGCCCTTCATGACGCCGGACAGAACATCGGTGACCGCGGCGGCCTCGCCCTCGGTAAGCACCTGTGAGGGATTGTCGGTGTGCTGGTACAGCACCGAACCGGTACGAGAGTCAATCTCGGTGATGGCGATCGGCTGGCGATAGTAGCCGCCGTTGGCAAACGTCGCGTAGGCGGCGGCCATCTCGAGCGGCGAGATCGAGCCGGTGCCGAGGGTCATGACGGGAACGTCCTCGATGTTGTCCTTGGCGGGGTCGATGCCGAGCTTTTTGACGAGCGAGATGATCTTGCTGTTGCCGACGGCTTCCGCCACCTGGATGTAGCCGGTGTTGGAGGAGTATGCCGTCGCCTGCTTAAGCGTGATGTTGCCATAGCTCTGCTTGGCGTAGTTTTGTACCTCGGTTGTGGTGCCCTTGGCCTTGAGCGGCGAGTTGCAGTTGATGCCGTTTTGGATGGCAGTTGCCAGCGTAAAGGCCTTAAAGGTGGAGCCGACGGGACGCTTGGCCGTGGCATGGTTTACGTGGTTCTCGTCGGCGTTGTAGTCGTAGCCGCCCACCATGCACTTGATGTAGCCGGTCTTGGGGTCGACGACGACCATGCCCATGTCCAGGCCGTCAAGCGAGAGCGTGTCGAGCTGCTCGCGGACGGCATTCTCTGCCAC
>URUW01000010.1 GCA_900551205.1 uncultured Collinsella sp.
GAACGCGAGCGCCCCGATAGATTTGACACCATCGCCAATCGTCACCGACGACACAAAGGAGCACCCGTCAAAGGCATGTTGCTCAATCCGCTCCACCGTGCCCGGCACACTGATCTGCGTAAAGGTGAGCACTGTTGTGTCCGAGACATAGAACTGTGGCACGCCGCAATAGGCGAATGCAAGATAGTCGATAGTTTTGACCGAAGGCGGCAGCGTTGCCACCACATTGTCGTCAAGTTGTTCACATTCCTTAAAGGCCTGCTCGGGAATCGTGGTAAAGGCCGCGTTGTTGGGCCAGGTTACCGTTTGGAGCGTCTTGCTTTTGTAGAATGCATAGCTCTTGAGCTCCTCGACCGAATCGGGCAGTGCGATCTCTTTGATGCTGCTGCCGCCCAAACCGCCCACAGAGCGGACATGCGAATTAGGGGCGAAGGTGATCGATGTGAGCGCAGCGCTTCCCATACCCGTAAGGCTTACGACATTTTTGTCGTCGATGGTCGAGGGCACCTCCAACGTGGTAATGCCCGCGTCGCCATACTCGATAGAAATTTCGTTGGTGAGGCTATCGATCGAGAAGTAGTACTGCGCGGGGATCTGCTCGCCGGCCACGTAGCCATCGTCGTATTCGTCCTTTACGCCTGTGGCGCCCTTCGAGGTTGCCCAGAGTTCAAGTTCCTCGTTCCAGGTTGCCTCGGCACCGGAAGCCTCCTCCTGCTTCTGCTGTTCGGCGAGCTCCTTACCCTCGACAAGATCGGTGGCGAGCGTACCCGCAGGTGTGCTCTCGGTCTGCCCGGCGCCCGTCAGGCCCGCCGCCGATGCAATCTCGGAGGCCGGGGGCGTAGGGGTGTCACCGGCATCGAGCACTGTGGGGTCGGCAGCGCCGGCATCGGGCATGGAGTCGGCGGAAGCAGAGTCTGACGTTTGGGCGTCAGCCGAATCGGCGGAAGCGGCGTCGCCTGCTTGGCCGTTATCCGTCTGCACAAAGGTGCTATCGGTGGTGAGGGCCTCGGCAAACGCGCCCACAGGCAACGAGCCCGTCACCATGGTGAGGGTCACCGCGGCAACGGTCAGGCGGCGGCAAAGCGCTCGAACAGTGGTCCACCTCATGGTCGTTCCTTTCCTGCAAACCAAAAGTCATCCAGCGTAATCGTCGTCCAAAAACAAAGCGAACGGTAGGTTCATATATACGAACCTACCGTTCTACCTGCGCAAACCACCACAAAGGGGACAGGTATCTTTGTGGTGGTTTTGGACTTAGCCGGCCGGTTTGTCTCGATCTGTAACGGTAAGAGGCCGAATTTCTCGCTAGGCGTTACAGATTGAGACGTTATGTTGGCCACCCGCCGGTTCATCTCAATCTGTAACAGATAGAGCCGTTTCTGCTGGCTAGGTGTTACAGATTGAGATCTTGCTGAGGTGGAAACGAGGGCCTCCGCCGAAACCTAGTTCTCGCGGCGCTTTGAGGCGATGCCGATGGCTGCTGCGATGGCGCCGGCGAGGCTCATGGCCGCGGCGACAAGTCCGGTGCTGTCACCCGTTGCGGCGAGGGTGGCATCGCTGGTCTTGGCAGCGGGCTTGACGGCCGGAGTCTTGGTGGTCGAGACGGTCGTAGTAATCGTGGCGGTCGTTGGCGCCTGACCCGGCTTGGTCTCGGGCTTGGTCTCGGGCTCGGGCGTCGGCTTGGGGTCCGGCGTCGGCGTCGGCATTGCTTCAGGCGTCATCGTAAGATTGGTATAGACCCACATGGTGGTCGTCTTACCGTCTCTATCGAGATTCTCCGCATCGGATTCGTTCCACCAGTAGCCATAAGTCTTGCCGTTAATTGTGACCCTAGTGTCACGAGTAAAGTAGAAACCCTCATGCGACTTGAGATAAAAACCGTAGCTGTAGGTCTTCCCAGCCTCAAACGCATCAATGTGGTTCTCGATATTTTGATCCCAGAACCATGCCGAGTTCACTCCAGCGCCATCCTCAGAATTCCAGAACTCGCACTGATACCAATAACGAGTGTCGTCGGACGTAGCGCCCGTGAACACCGGCTTATCGCCGTCTTTGAACGTGACGGTAGCGCCATTAATCTCGACCGTGTCGATTGCTTGCCACACAAGAGCCTTTTCGCAGGTAAACGATGTGGTCGGCGCAAGGAACAGACCACCTTCGACTTTCTGAACACTCATGGCGTTAAGTGGCTCGCCATTGATTGCCACAGTGCAGCCGTTGGCAAACTCATACCCGTTCTTTTGGCGTAGCATGACAGAATGCATGTAGTGCTTGCCTTCTTCGAACTTGTCGATTCGCTTCATGCCCGGTGTGTACATGCCCTCGTCGGAATACCAGAAGGCGACGGGATGAAGATCCGTGGGGTCGCTGTTGTCCATCTCCTCCCAGCACTCGTAAGCAATTTCATACTTGTCGTAATCTGCGTATGGTACATGAGTGGTTGGAGCGGGAGTATCCCCAGCGCGATAGCCGATATATCCTGAACCCAAATCAACGCTATTGATTGCCTGTCCATGAGCAGCTAGCTTTACCACGGTGTTGAAGTTGTAGCGCAGGTAGTAATCGGTCCTTGTTTCATGGACAACGATTTGAGCTGGTTTATCGGAGGTGCTATCAGGATCGCCGATGAGGATGCCATCATTATAGTCGGTGCCGTCGAACGTCAACGTTGAAGTAAACGGCACATCCTCGTTGCGGATGAGTGCATAGTTTCCGTCTACAAAGTCGCCACCCGTCAGGGTCAGCGTCGCGCGCATCTGCCCTTCATATGGCGCAATGGAAATCGTCACGTTCGATTGAGACTGATCGGCGACTTCAACAAGCGCGCCAGTAGCGGCATCTGCCTTGTAATACTTAGTTTCGGATGCGTTTGATAGCTTATCCGCCACCTCATCTGGGACCGGTCCAAAATCCCATGAGAAACTACCGCCTCCGGTAAGAGAAATCTCGGGTGGAAGCTCGCATTCCCTGTAGTAGGATTCGACGTTCGTGTCGATTGTCACGCCACCCCCGCCCGTCACGTCGGTCACACCGCAGGGCATAATGGCGTTGTCTGCCGGCATGGCGGCGTTGTTGCTGGAAGCGTTTTGCTCGGCGGGCATTGCATCGCCAGCCCCTTCGACGGTGTCAGCCAAAGATACCTGCTGAGTATCGGCCTCGTTCTGAGTTGCCGGAGCAGCCTCGGTTGTCGGTGTTGTCGCCGCATTCGCATCCACCGTAGCCGCCGGCGCCGCAGGAGCCGCAGCGACCTCACCCGTCGTAGCAGCAGAATCCGCACATTCGGTCGCAAGCGCCACACTCGGCAGTAACAGCTGGCCGACCATGAGCGCGCACGCACCGACGCTGGCGACCCTCACACCCGCGCAACGCCAAGTACCGTGAACGAGCGAGCAAGCGCGCTCGCGCTGCGTCTGCTTGGCAAAATGTTGTCCTTGCATGTCGTCCTCCTTAATCGAGGTTTGTTTCCATGACATCACAGTGCGGCAAACCGGGCGCCACGCCTAGGTTCGTACATGCGAACCCGCGTCCCTACCTGCGCAAACGCAAAAGCCGCCACGCGGGGACGCAAATCCCTGCGCGGCGGCTCAATCAAGCGCACCGAGGTTTTATGCCCTGCATGCCCTAGGCAAAATTGCTATTCCTCGCGACGACGCGCGGCGGCGATGCCGGCGGCTGCAACCGTGGCACCAGCGACGCTCATGGCGGCAACACTCAACGCGGCGCTATCGCCCGTGGCCGCGAGAGTAGAGGCCGTCGCCTTCGAAGCCGTGACGGATACCTTGGCGGCAGCAGGCTTTACATTCACGGCCGAACCAGTCTGTGTCGAAGTTTGGGTCGTCGCCCCCGTCGTGCCCGTCGAGCCCTCGCCTCCCGGCTGCGGCTTGGGAGTCGGTGCCGGATCGGGAGCAGGCGTAGCACCTCCGTCGAATACGATATGCGCGACCTTGGCGATCTTGTCCGCATCGCGATCGGCCCTCAAAACGCCTTCGCCGGTCTCACCAATCGTCTGTCCCCAAAAATCAGAATATTCAAATCGGTTGCCCAGCGCCATGGGACGGGCACCCAGCTTTTGGTAGTCACGCACCACGCCGTTGACGGGAAGCACGATCTTCCCTCCCTCGCCGATAACGATCATGCCAGCGGGGCCGTTGGCGGTCGTGAAGTTGTCGGCAACGATTGCCCCGTCGCTGCCCTCGGCAACAACGGAGCCGTTTTTAATTTGGATGCTTCCGCCCTCGACCGCACTCCCCGAGCTGGTATGCAGACCATACGTGTCCTTGGAATACCGATCTTTCGAGGCGCTGGCAATCGCAGTCACAAACGTGTTCTTTCCATCGATGATGATATCGGCAGTGGCATCGTTGCCCATTCCGGCCGCCTCGATACCCACGGCACCCCACATACCATTCGAAGCATCGGCAATTGCGGTCACGAGCGAATCGCCTGCAATTTCGACACGCGCTGCGCCGTTGTTGACACGGGACACAATTCCCTGAGACTCCAGAGTGGATTCGGCCTTGACCGTCACAGTTGAGCCGGAGCCGATCGATACGCGGCCGCCTTTGTTGCTCTGCCCGTCATGTTCCCATGCAAACTCGCCGTCTTCCCCAGGTGCACCGTTAGTGGCATAGATGCCCGTCACGTAACCGTAATACCCGTCACCGGACCCCGCCGCGCGCCCTGCCTTCACATCGACAGTCGCACCGTTTTTAATGGTCACGTCTCCGCCAAACGCAGTTATGGCCTCGGCGTTCTCGCACTCCTCGCCATTTGCATCCGTACCCGTCGCCGCCACGTTGACCGTGGCCCCGTCGACGGTGACGTCGCCACCGGTAATACCGTTACCCGCGGCCGTGATGACATCGGTCTGGCCCGTCGCATTGAGTGTGCCGTCGCCCGTGATGGAAAGGTTGCCGCCTGAGATCTCGATGGCGCTCTGACCGGCATCGGCCGTAACGGTGTTGGTGTTGGTCACACCGATGTTGAGGTTGCCCTCGGCGCTGATGCCGCCGCCGTTATAGCCATTGAGCTGCATGTCGTCGGCGCCGTTCCAGGACCACGTGCCCGCCTCGTCGCTGACGGCAGCACCCCCGTTGTACTGCGTGCCACCCACGTTGATCCAATCTGCTGCCAAGGCAACGCTTGGCAGCAGCAGCTGACCGACCATGAGCGCACACGCTCCGACGCACGCCAGCCTGGCACCCGCCCGTTTCCACGAACCGTGAACCAGCGAGCAAGTGCGCTCGCGCTGCGTTTGCTTGGCAAAATGACTTCCGTTCATAGGTGCCTCCCTCGGTCGATGGACCATACCACCAAGATGTGCCAAATGACTCCATATGCCTAGGTTCGTAGATGTGAACCTAGGCCTCTACCTGCGGTTTAATTCAATATGATTTCGCCATCGCCACACGCGTCCCGGGAACGCTACAATCGAGGACACGATTATTCGTTCACCCAAAGGACCGTCCTTGAACCTGAGCAGGCCTAAAATCAACGCGCTTCTGGCACTCGCGCTCTTCACCTTCGCCTTCCTTGCCGCCGAGTTTCGCTTCGACGTCAACGTCGGGCTGCTCTCCGGTGCCGAACGCGTTGTAATCGCACAGGGCTTTATTCTGGGTGCGAGCGTGCTCGGCTTTATCGGATACGCGCCGCTGCTCGGGCTCGCACAGCGCAAAGGCCACTCACTAGCAGCCGTCAACGCCGCCATCCCTATCGTCATCGTGGGCCTGATCCAAATTCAGTTCCCTACGACCCCGCTTGCCCTCGAAATTCTGGGCTGCGTGGCATTCCTTGGACTCGGCCTGCTGGGTGCCGCCGCTCACCACGCCTTCGCGACGGCATTCCAAGACGATTCCAAGCTTGCCACTGGCGCGGGAGCGGCATATGCCGCGGGCATCCTGATGCAGTTCGCCGTCAACCTGCTCAATTGCGGCGGTATCGCAGACCTCATCGTCCTTGGCACAGCGACTATCGCCATCTCCGCCCTCAGCGCCACTACCCAAGCGGCAAACGAGGGTCCCAGGCCCGCCATCAATCCCTTTGTCGAACCTTCGCACGCCCTCGCCAAGCAGGCATGTTGGGGCATCGCGCTCGTCATGATTCTTGCCTGCTTGTTCTCGACCCTCGACAACGTGGTCACACTCTCCAACGCCCACGGTACCATTGCCGTGCAGACCTGGCCGCGCCTCTTTTTGGCAGCAAGCGGCCTTGCCGCTGGTCTTATCTTTGATCTTGCCGAGCGCCGCTACATGGGACTTGTCATGCTCGGCATCGCCGTGCTCTCGACCATTTCCATCCTGGCCGTGGAGGCCGGCGCCGATCCCAACCTGGGCCTTGTCGTCTTTTACCTGAGCTCGGGCTTTTTCGTCACGTTCTTCACTGCCACCTTTACACAGCTGGCACCGCGCATGCATGCGCCCGCCCTTTGGGCTGGCATGGGCCGCGCCGCCAACAATGTATGCGCTTTCACCACATCGGGCATCTCGCTTGCTCTCGTGACCTCGGATAACGTTGCCCTCATTATGATCGGCGCGCTCGTTTTGCTCGTCGCCGCCTGTGCGGCATTCGTGGCAGCCGGCCTGTTCCGCCTGCCCCAAACCGAGCAGGAACGCAAACATCAACAGCTTGCCGAGGAGGCGCTGGCAGCACCGAATATCGAGGAGCAGCGTCAGGCCTTCATCACCGATCACGCTCTCACCCCGCGCGAAGTCGACGTGCTCATAGCCGTAACCCAGGATGAACGCCCGCTCAAGCAGGTCGCCGAGGAGCTCGGCATCTCGATGCGCATGGTCCAGCGCCACCTGAGCTCCATTTATCAAAAGACCGACACGCAGACGCGCGCCGGTCTCACCAAGGCCTTCCCCTCGGCCTAAAACAAAAACCACCACTAAGGTGCCTGTCCCCTTTGCGGTGGTTTTGGTCGGTTAGCCTTCGAGCTGAGCCACTTTGTAGCGGTAGGCAGCGGCTATGACGTCTTTGCAGCCTTCGCGGCCCAGCTTGGCGCGGTTGACGACGATGTCTTTACCGCTCGTCATCTTCCACTTTCCGGCGCTGTAGCGCTTGTAGAACGCCTCGCGCGCCTTCTGCTGCTGCTTGACCAGCTTGGCGCCCTTCTTTTTATTAAGGCCACGCTTCTTGCGTACGATCTCGACGCGGTCCTCAAAGGGTGCGGTCACCAACACGGCAATGTGGTTGGGGTTGTTACGCAGCAGGTAATCGGACAGACGGCCTTCGATAATGCAGCTCTCAGTCTCGCCCAAGTCCAAAATCACCTGGCTCATCTTTTGGAACAACTTGTCCGAGTACGAGCGCGCGTCGTAGCGGTCGGGCAGAAACGCCATGTTCTCCACAGCCAGACGCTCGTCATAGGCGGCCATCTTATCGAGTGACTCGCCCGCACGCAGCGACGCGCGCACCAGCAGCTCGTTGTCGTACAGAGGAATCCCCAACTCGTTGGCGAGGATGCGTCCGATCTCGTGGCCCTCGGCACCAAAGTCGCGCGCGATGGTAATGACCACAGGACTCTTCTTGTTCTCCAGATCGCTCATCGCGATTCCTTTCTCTATGTGACAAAGGGGCTGTCCCTTTGCCACATTCTACGCTGCCACCATTCGCCTCTGATATGCGCGAACCAGCAGCGAGATACCAAAGTTGAGCACGAAGTACATCGCAAACACCAGGCCGTAGAGCATAAGCACCTGCGACAGGTCGATCGCATGGGCCATCACGACGTTTGCCGTGTACATGAGCTCGGCCACGTTAATGCCCGAAAGATACGAGCTGTCCTTAATGACGGTCGTGCATTGGCTAAACAGCGCCGGAATGATCGTCTTAAACGTCTGCGGCAGAATGATGTAGCGCATAGTGGCAAAGAAGCCAAAGCCCTGGCTCTGCGCTGCCTCAAACTGGCCGCGCGGAATCGAGTTGAGACCGCCGCGCACAATCTCGGCCATAACAGCGCTGGTAAAGAGCGTAAAGGCGATGGTCGAAATCACAATATCCAAACCCTGCACCGTAAAGTAGATAAAAAGGATCCACAGCAGGTTCGGCGTGCAGCGGAACAGCTCGATATAGGCACTCACCAAAATACGGAACGGGCGGGGCGCATAGCTCTTAACGAGCGCCAGCACCGTGCCAAAGATGAGCGAGAAAAAGATCGACAGCGCCGAGATCTCGATCGTCTTAACAAAGCCGCCCCAAATGTAGAGCAGGTTGGTCGCGTTGAAGATTTCCATGCGCTAGGCCTCCTCTACGTTGTCGAGCCCCAGCTCGGCCAGGCTCACGCCGCGCGGACGCTCCTTGGAGCGGCGCTCGAGCCACTGCACCAGCATGGCGAGCGGAAAGCAGATGATGAAGTACATAAGGCAGCAGACGATATATCCCTGCAGGTAACCGTACAGACTCACAAAGTTGTCGGAACGGTACATAAGGTCGCCGCCGGCCACAAGCGCCAGCACCGACGTGTTCTTGACCAGGTTGAGTGCCTGGTTACACAGCGGCGGCAGAATGATCTTGAACGTCTGGGGCAGCACGATGTACCAGTACGCCTGGGCACGGGTGAAGCCCTGGCTCTGGGCCGCCTCCATCTGACCGCGCGGAACCGCCTCGATACCGGTGCGGATGACCTCCGAAATGTAGGCCGCGTGATACAGGCCCACGCCCAAGAAGCCCAGCACGAACGGCGCGATGCGCACCGGCTGGTCGGCACCGGTTATGGCTTGCAAAAACTGCGGACCGGCCATGTACATAAAGAGCACCTGCACGGGCAACGGGGTGTTCTGGTAAAACTCCACGTACACGCGGCTTATGGCGCGCAGCACGCGCGAACGGGTGGTGGAGAACACGCCCAGCAGCGTGCCCAGCACCAGCGACAGCAGCAGACCGGCAACGACCACCTGTAGCGTCACGCCAAAGCCCTCCCAGAAGGGCCCCATGTTTTGAAATGTCGTCGACCAACGGTCGGCGTCAAATAATCCTTCGAGCATTTGATTCCTTCCTTGGACGATGCGCCTATACAAGACCCCAGGTCTTGACCTCTTGGTCGAGCCAGCCGTCGGCCAGGCGATCGCAAATCACCTGATCGACCACGGCCGAAAGGTCGCAGCCCTTCTTGGTCGCCACGCCGTAGCCCTGCTCGCCAAACTTGACCTCGGGCTGCAGCAGCTCAACGGTCTCGTTCATGTAGCCGGCCAGCGTGGAGCGGTCCATGGCAAAGACGTCGATATTGCCGGCGTCGAGGGAACTCTTGATGATGGGATAGCCGCTAAAGGCCCTAAACTCGGGCTTACAGCTAAAGCCGTTGTCCTTGATCATCTGCTCGATCAGGCCCTGCGTGGTAGCACCCTGGCTCACGCCAATGACCTTGCCGTCCAGGTCCTCAATCGAGGTAAAGCCCGAACGCTTCTTGACCATGAGTCCCACGTAGTCGGTACGGTACGGCGTCGAGAAATCCCAGCTCTTCTTGCGCTCGTCGGTGATGGTGTAGGTCGCCGCAACCACATCGAGCTGGCCGTTATCGATCAGCGGGCCGCGCGTCTTGGGCGTTACGTCGGTAAACTCGACAAGCTCCTGGGCACGGGCGTCCTTGTAGCTCACGCCAAAGACGGCAGCGGCGATCTGGTAGCACAAATCGACTTCCATGCCCTCAAAGCGACCCTTGGCGGTGTCGTAATAGCCGTAACCGGGAACGTCCTTCTTAACGCCGGCATTCAGATGGCCACGCGACTTAATGGCCGCAAGCTTGGACCCCTTGTCGGAGCCCTCGCCGCTGGTAGAGTTGCCGCAACCGGTAAGCGCGGTCCCCGTCAGCGCAAGCATGCCGGCGCCAGCCAGCTGCAAAAAGTGACGGCGCGACACGGCCGCCCTCGTCATATCCGTCATGTCTATCACCGCGCCTAGTGCAGAATCTTAGACAGGAACTCGCGGCAGCGCGGGTTCTCGGGGTTATCGAAGAAGTGCTCGGGCGTGCCCTCCTCCAGAATGCGGCCGTCCTCCATAAAGATGACGCGGTCGGCCACCTGGCGCGCAAAGCCCATCTCGTGCGTCACGCAGATCATGGTGATGTCCTCCTGCGCGAGCTCAATCATAACGTCCAGGACTTCCTGGACCATCTCGGGGTCGAGCGCCGAGGTCGGCTCATCAAACAGGATGATGGGCTGCTTGGTGCACAGGGCACGGGCGATGGCGATGCGCTGCTGCTGACCACCCGAGAGATTCTGCGGATACTCGCCGGCCTTATGCGCCATGCCGACGCGCTTGAGTGCGGCGATGGCGATCTCGGTCGCCTCCTCCTTGCTCTTCTTTTGCAGCTTGATGGGCGCGAGCGTCAGGTTGCCGAGCACCGTCATGTTGGGATACAGGTTGAACTGCTGAAACACCATGGAACTATACTTGCGAGCCATCTCCAGGTGGTTCTTTTTGGTAAGCGGCGTACCGTCGATGATGACCTCGCCCGACGTGGGCTCCTCCAGATAATCGACGCAACGGATGAGCGTCGACTTACCCGAGCCGGAAGGCCCGATCATTACGAGCTTCTCGCCGCGCTTGACGGTGAGGTTGATATCTTTGAGCACATGCAGGTCGCCAAAGTACTTGTTGAGATGCTTGATCTCGATCATGTCTGCCATGAATGTCCCTTCCCTGCGTTTACACGAGTTGAACTATTGTACGGAAAGAACCACGTTTCCGCAGCCCACACTACATTCCCGTAAAGAACCCGCAATCTTCCACCCACTCATTGGGGACAGACTTAAATGAGTGCCTGCTCATTGGGCACTCATTTAAGTCTGTCCCCAATGAGCGCTCAACCGCCCTTGTTGAGCATAAGTCAGCGAAAACCCGTACACGCGAGCAAGGTGACGTGAAATGAAAGGGCGCAGACCTTATGGTCGCGCCCTTGAAATTGAACGTCAGATTGCCGTGTGTACGGGTTTGCAGCGTCGAGCCGTTATGCGGTTTGGTAAAACCGCATAACAAATTACGCGAGTTTGGCTCCAACGATCTTTGCCGCGGCCGGCTTGTCGAAGTTGCCGCCGGTGGCCTTGCCGAGTGCTCCCATGACCTGGCCCATCTGCTTCTTGGACGTGGCGCCCAGCTCGGCGATGACCTGCTCGATCAGGGCCTCGAGCTCCTCGCCCGAAACCTGCGCGGGCAGAAGGCTCTCCAGAATCTTGACCTGCTCGGTCAGGTTGTCGGTACGCTCCTGGTCGGTGCCGGCCTTGATGGACATCTCCAGCGTCTCGCTCGTCTGCTTGATCAGACGCTTGATCATGTTGTTGACGTCTTCCTCAGTCACATCGCGGCGCTCATTGACCTCGATATTCTTCACCTCAGCCTTAACCTGGCGAATGATGGACAGGCGAACCTTGTCCTTGGCCTTCATGGCCGCGATCATTTCCTTCTGCAGCTCTTCGTTGGTCATCTGCAAATCCTCCTCAATAGTGCGGGCGGCACTCGCGCGAGCACCGCCCCATGATTACTCAGTCGTCGACGAATCGTCGGTCGAACTCTTGGTGACGCCCTTCAGGCTCACGTTATAGGGTACGTCCTTGGGCATGGGATTGACGGTGATGTCAGCATCCTTCTTGTACTGCTCTAGCCACTCGCTATATGCAGTGCTGGCCGCCTGCGTCTTCACCACGTTGGAGACGTACTTCTTGATGGCCTTGGGTACCTGCTTGATATCATCGACCTGGCTATCGACATGGAAGTAGTCAGTGCACTTGATAATGTGATAGCCGTACGTCGACTCGACCACGCCGCTCACATCGCCCTTGTTGAGCCCCTCGAGTGCCGTCTGGTAGCTGTCGACGAAGGTGGTGAGCTTGTCCCAGCCCACGTCGCCCTTCTTCTCCTTGGAACCGGTGTCGTCGGAATACTGCTTCACAGCGTCTTCGAAGCTCAGCTCGCCGGAGTTAATCTTGTCCAGGCACTCCTGCGCCTTGGCCTTGGCGGCAGCCTTGTCCTCGTCGGATGCCTCGGAATCGACCTTGATCAGGATGTTCGACGAGCGGCGGGCATCGTTGTACTTCGACAGGTTCTCGTTGATGTAATCGACGATCTCGCTGTCCTCGGGCTTGCTGGTAGGCGCCACGGCTTCCTTGAGCTTTTGCTGCGCCAGGCTCTCCTTGAGCGAGCTCTTATAGGTGTCCTCGGTGAAGCCGTAGGTCTTAAGGGTCTTCTTAAAGGTCTTGGCGCCGCCCGCGCTCTTGCACGCGTCCTTCCAAGCCTTCTCGACCTCCTCATCCGACACCGTCACGCCGTTCTCCTTCTGCGCCTGCTGAAGCAGAATCTGCTGCGTGTAGGAATCGATGAGCTGCTTGCGATACTTCTTGGGCGTAAGGTCGTTGTTGACCAGGTACTGCGCCCAATCCTTGTCCTTGGTATAACCATAGGACGTGCGCATGCTCATGATCTGCTTGGTCACGGTATCCTCGGTGAGGTTGGTGCCGTTGATGGTGGCGGCAACGCCGCCGGTGAGCTTGTAGCCCGAGGTGTCCTCGGTCTGCGACATAAGACCGGAGCACGCCATGGCCGAGACGGAAAGCAACATTGCCAGCACGCCGATAACCACCAGAACAATCTTGACGGTCTTAGACACGTACGTCTTGCGCTGCTTCTTACGAGAGCTGGAGGCAGCGCGAGTCTGCTGCTCGGGCGTCGGCGCGGCCTCGGAGTTCTTTTTCTTATTTGCCATAGTTGGCCTTTCGCATAACGAATCGAACAAACGCCATTGTGTCACAACGCGGCCCCCGCGACAAAAGGAACGTCCCCAGGGGCCGGATTTAAAAGTGGCGGCGGATGGCTTCGACCATGCCTTGGGGCGTGGTCTGGCCGAGCACATCGGCCGCGGTGTCCGCGTCCATAAAGATATTCATAAGCGCTTGCAGAGCCTCGACCTGGCCGCCCGGCTCGGCAATGCCCAAGTTGATGACGATCTGCGCCGGCACAGGGGCACCCATGCCCGCCATAGCATTGAATGTCACGGGCGTGGCCGGCTTCACCACCGCGATGTAGGGCTTAGCCACAAACCCCGGATCGGTATGCGGGATGGCAATGTTGGCCGCCGGCATGGCAAGCCCTGTGGGATAGGCATCCTCGCGCGTGCGGACGGCGTCGAGCCAACCGGTGCCAATGTAGCCGCGTGGAGCAAGTTCGCCTTCGAGTCGCGCAAACACCTCATCAGGCGTCGCACACTCCCAATCAAAAAACACCAGCTCAGGCGTAAACAGCGCTTCGTTATCCGCCATATCGTCCTCCAAAGTTGCATGAGGGCCACAATGCTCAATATGATAGCGAAACGGAGTATGCAAGGTTAGCCGAGGATCCCGATGAGCTCGAGTGCGCGCGCGGGCGTCAAGCATACCTCGGGCATCGCCTCCAACATGCGTCGGTCGCTCGTGATTACGTAGTCGACATCCGCCGTATCGCCCGATGCAATGATGAGATTGTCCTCAAGGTCCGGCATACGCTTGCCAAGCATACGCGCCATCTCGCATTCCGCCAACGAAAGCGGAGAAGCCGTTGCCACCTGCATCATATGCTCGATACAGGCCCATGCAGCCGGACCGAACGTTAACCCCATTCACATTCCGCTGAGCTAGACGCCGCGGCACAATGTAGAACAGGTCCTTTGCCGTCGTTGGCGCGTACAGAAGGTCAATCTTTCCCGCCTCGGCCAACTCAATCAATCTTTTCGCCTCGTCGAACGCTCCCTCTTGCAGGTAATAATCGAGCCAAACGTTTGTGTCTACCAAGAGTCGTTTTGCCGCAATCATCGGCAATTCGCCTCTATGCCAGCGATCATCGCATCGTACATGTCGTCGCGTACGGCACCCCAGTTGTCTGCCGATGATTCAGCTGGCGCAAAATCCGCCGCGCTCAACCCCAATGAGAAAAAAGCCAGCCCGCATCCCTGCTCGGCCAGACTCTCCGCACGGGGTGCCTCGCACCTATCCTCCACCATAAATCCTGGCAACGTCTGATGCTCGACAAGGTAGGTCCAAAGCGCACGAATAGCGTCACTCGGCCCCAGCCCATTGCGAGTCAGGACCGCATCGCCGCCAGCCTTGAGCATAGGGTCGATTCGCGTGTTGAGCTGCACTGTTGCTGTTGCCATGGCGACTCCTCTCTGCTTGCTAGCAGTATAGCAAACTTGAGAGGCCACACAAAAAGAGCCCCGCCCGCGTACGGACGGAGCCCTATCAACTTTTTTCGATCGCTTGCGTCCCAGAGAGCGCTCAGCGAACTCTCTTACACGCGACTAGCGTGCCGCATCAATTGCCACTTTGCCGCTCTCCAGCACGTGGACGCGGCCGTCGGCGAGCATCTGCACGACCTCGGGATACAGTACGTGCTCAATCGCGTGGATGTGTTCCTCGAGCGTGTCGACATCCCAGCCCTCCTCGACAGCCAGCGCGCGCTGGGCGATGATGGGGCCGTTGTCGTAGACCTCGTTGGCAAAGTGCACGGTCACGCCGGTCACCTTGACGCCGCGCGCAAAGGCATCGTCGATCGCATGCGCGCCGGTAAAGCTCGGCAGCAGCGCCGGATGCAGGTTCACCACGCGGTTGGGAAACGCCGCCAGCAGCGGCGTGTGCACCATGCGCATGTAGCCGGCCATGACCACATACTCGCAGCCGCGCTCGAGCAGCTCGTGCGCGATGATCTCGTCGGCGGCGATGGGGTCGGCATAGACATCCTTGGACAGCGTCAGCGTCTGGATACCCGCACGCTCGGCACGCTGCAGGCCCTTGGCCAAAGGACGGCTCGACACCACAAGCTCAATCGAAGCGTTGAGCTTGCCGGCGGCGATCAGATCGATCAGCGCCTGCAGGTTGGTACCCGAACCGCTGATGAGCACACCGATCTTGAGCGGCTCGGCCGTATCGGTGCCGGTCGGACGGGTGTAGGGCACAAAGCCCAGGCCCTCGGCAGCAGCCATCTGCTCGCTAGCGCTCATCGGAGTACACGACCTTACCGGAACCCTCGACGCACTCGCCCACGCGGAACGGCTTCTCGCCCAGCGCGACCAGGGCCTCGGTCACGGTAGCCTCGTCCTCGGGGGCAACGATCAGGCACAGGCCGACGCCCATGTTGAAGGTCTTGCATGCCTCGTTGGGCGCGAGCTCGGCCTGACGCGACACGTAGGTGATGACGGGCGGAATATCCCAGCCCATCTCGGCACCGTTGCGGGTGACCACGGCATCGACATCGTCGGCGAGCGCGCGGTTGAGGTTCTCGGTAATGCCGCCACCGGTGATGTGAGCAATGGCGTGCACGTTGACGTCGCCACGCAGCAGCTCCAGAATCGGCTTCACATAGATGCGCGTGGGAGCCAGCAGAGCGTCGGCCAGCGAAGCACCGCCGAGCTCCTCGAGCGGACGGCTCAGCTCCTCGGCCTTAGCGGCGGCCTCGGGCGTGCCCGGTTTGATGCCGTCGACGCCGATGACCTTGCGCACGAGCGAGTAGCCGTTGGAGTGCACGCCGGTGGAAGGCAGACCCAGGATCACATCGCCGGGGCGAACGTTCGCGGGGTCGAGCATCTTGGGACGGTCGACGACGCCCACGGTAAAGCCGGCGAGGTCGTAGTCGGCGGGAGCCATGACGCCGGGGTGCTCGGCCATCTCGCCGCCCACGAGCGCGCAGCCCGCGAGCTTGCAGCCATCGGCCACGCCCTTGATGATCTTTGCCATGTGCTCGGCCTCGATGTGACCGATGGCAACGTAGTCCAGGAAGAACAGCGGCTCGGCGCCCGAAGCCAAAATGTCGTTGACGCACATAGCGACCAGGTCCTGGCCCACCGTCTCGTGACGGTCCATGATCTGGGCGAGCACGAGCTTGGTGCCCACGCCGTCGGTACCGCTGATCAGGATCGGGTCTTCCATATCCTTAAGCGCGGCAGCCGAGAACAGGCCACCGAAGCCGCCGATGCCGCCGATAACTTCGGGACGATTGGTGTCCTTGACCATCTGCTTAATCGCGTCGACGGCGCGACCGCCCTCGGCGGTATCGACGCCGGCGTCCTCGTACGTCACATGCTTGCTGTCGCTCATCTGAGCCTTCCTCTCCCACTACCGTGGCGCCGCGCGGGCGCCAAACGGTGCTCATAATTGCGTTCATTTCGGCGTGTGCCATAACAGCACCCGCCGTCATATCAACAAAACAGCAGGTAAAACCTACCAAAATATACCTGTCCCCATATGGCAGGTTTTAGGCCTCGCCGTGCTCCTCTTCCCAGCTGCGGTCGTCGTATTTCTCGACCACGGCGTCGTCGTCAAAGTACAGCGGCTTGTCCAGGTTGCGGGGCTTAAAGCCCTCCATAAACTTGTCGCGGCCAAAGCTCTCGGGAATCGCCACGGGATAGCGGCCGGTAAAGCACGCGTCGCAGTAGCCGCCCTTGGGCATGACCTTAAGCAGGCCCTCGACCGAAAGGAAGGCCAGCGAATCGGCGCCGATATACTCGCAAATCTCGTCGACCGTCTTGTTGGCGCTGATAAGCTGCGACTGCACGTCGGTATCGATACCGTAGAAGCACGGCCAAATGACCTCGGGCGAGTTGATGCGGATGTGAATCTCCTTGGCGCCGGCGTTGCGCAGCATCTTGACGAGCTGCACCATGGTGGTGCCGCGCACGATGGAGTCGTCGATGACGACCAGGCGCTTGCCCTCGATATTGTCGCGCAGCGGGTTGAGTTTCATGCGCACGCCCATGGCGCGCAGCTCCTGCGTGGGCTCGATAAACGTACGGCCCACGTAGCGGTTCTTGATGAGGCCCTCGCCAAAGGGAATACCGCTCTCGTGCGAATACCCCTCCGCGGGCGGCAGGCCGGAGTCGGGCACGCCGATGACCAGGTCGGCCTCGACGGGCTCCTCGTGTGCCAGCTGACGACCCATGTCGTAACGGCAGGCGTAGACGCTCTTGCCGTTCATGATGGAGTCGGGGCGGGCAAAGTAGACCTGCTCAAAGATGCAGTTAGCAGGCTCTTCGGCGGCAGGCACGCCCTGCTCGGACACAAGACCCTCGGCGCTGATGCGCAAGATCTCGCCGGGACGGACGTCACGGACGTACTCGGCACCCACGATGTCGAGCGCACAGGTCTCGGAGGCAACGACCCAGCCGCCGGCACGGGTGACATGGACGGCGGAGTCGACCGTCGCGGCGCCGTCTTGCGAGGGCAGCTGCGAAACAGAAGCAGCGTCGGCCTGATCCAGGCCCTCGTCCACGAGCTTGCCAAGCACCAGCGGGCGAATGCCGTGAGGATCGCGGAAGGCGTAGAGCGCCTGCTCGTTGATGAGCGTCATGGCGTAGCCGCCGCGCACGAGCTCCATGGTCTTACGAATGCCCTCGCGCAGATGGCCTGTACGCTGAGTAAAGTAGCCGATAAGCTTGGTCGCGACCTCGGAATCCGAATTGGAGAGGAACGGCACGCCCAGCTCGATCAGCTGGCGGCGCAGCTCGTCGGTGTTGACCAGAGTGCCGTTGTGAGCAAGCGCGATAATGACGCTGTTGATGGTAGAGAGATGCGGCTGCGAGGCTTCCCAGCTCTTGGCACCGGCGGTGCCATAGCGCACGTGGCCCACGGCCAGCTGACCGGAGAGCGTCGACAGGTCGGCGTTGGAGAACACGCGATCGAGCAGTCCCAGGTCCTTGCGAACCATAACCGTGCCGCCATCACCCACGGCGATTCCCGCCGATTCCTGGCCGCGATGCTGTAGCGCGCGCAGACCAAAGTACGTCAGTCGAGCCACGTCGCGATCGGGCGCCCACACACCAAAAATGCCGCATTCCTCATGCAGCTGGTCGGAGTCCGGATCATACGTCGACATGGCGTTCACCTGTCCCGCGGCACGCTCGGCCGCGCGGATGGTTTCTTGAGACATGGCATCCCCTCAGAGCCTCGTATTTTGGCGTTACCCGCCTTATTATACGCACGGTGCGACGCGCTCCTCAGCGCATGAGCAGCGCTTTTTAAAAGCCCACCGAGCTAATAATCCGTTTTGCGGCCAAACATTTTATCGGTCTGTCCAGCGCAAGCGCCCGCGCCCCCAGATGGCCGCCGCGTCCGCCGTTGGGGATTACAAAGTTGCAATTGGGACGTTCGTCCTGTCTTTTGGCAGGTCGGCGACGTATCCTTATAACCGACAGCAAAACGAGAAAGGTTATGTATGGATCGAAACGAACTCGACCCCAGCGTCCCCAGCGCCACGGAGGTCAAGAAGATCCCCCTCATCATTAAGGTGTACGCCGTCCTGTGCATCCTGTCCGGCGTGGGCACGCTCCCTTCGGTCGGCGCCTTTATGTGGCAGGTCATCACCGCGCTCATCAACGGCAACGCCGCCGCCAAGCTCGGCGACAACACGCTCGTCGCGGTCGGCCTTATCGTCGCCGGCATCATGCTCTCTGCGGCAAGCGCCGTCATCCTGATCATCTTTGGCCTGGACCTTATCAAAAACCAGCGCCGCAACGCCGCTCGCCTGTCCTATATCCTTATCGCGTTTACCGTCGTCGAGCTTTTGGTTGACGTGATGCTCCAGGGCATCGGGCCCTTCTTGCTTCGCCCTGCCATCCAGCTCGGCATCCTCGTCGCGCTTTCGGCCACCGTCGACCCCACGCTGCGCCAGGAGCGCGAGCTGCAGCGCCGCCTGCAGGAGATGCTCGATCGCGACGCCGCCGCCGAGGGCATGCTCGGGCGCGATGAAACCGGCGAAGGCTACATTAAGCTCAACTACTTCAACCTGTTCTGGGTATTCTTTGTCTGCTGCATACTCGGCCTGATCGCCGAGGACATCTGGCATATGACGGTCGATGACCCGGGCGTTTACCAGAACCGCGCCGGCATGCTGTTTGGCCCCTTCAGCCCCATCTACGGATTTGGCGCCGTGCTCATGACCATGGTGCTTAACCGCTTCTACAAAAAGAACCCCATCATCATTTTCCTGGTGAGCGCCCTGCTCGGCGCCAGCTTTGAGGTGTTCGTGGGCTGGTTTATGCAGACCGCGTTTGGCGTGGTCTCGTGGAGCTACTCGCACATAACGCTGTTCGGTTTGCCCGATCCGCTCGTGGTCCTCACGGGCGGACGCACCTGCACGGGCTTCGCCTGCCTGTGGGGCCTGGGCGGCCTCATCTGGATCAAGCTGCTGCTGCCGAGGCTGCTTAAGCTTATCAACAAGATCCCCTGGAAGAGCCGCTACTCGGCCACCGTCATCTTTACCGTTATCATGCTGGTCGACGGCGTCATGACGCTGCAGTCGCTCGACTACTGGTACCAGCGCGTTAACGGCACGGAGCCGGACATTCCCGTCGCACAGTTCTACGGAGAGCACTTCGATAACGAGTACATGGAAAACCGCTTCCAGAGCATGACCATGAGCCCCAAGGATGCGACGCGCGTATAGCGCTCACCGCGCCCAAAACGCAAAATGCCCGCCGGTATCACATGTACCGGTGGGCATTTTTATAAACGATCCTTCTATCGACGCAATCCTCTATGCCTCGCGCTCGACCTCACTCACGCATTCGTTCTTGATGGTGCCAACGAGCGCCTGCAGTGCATCGACCACGTGTGGGCGAATGTCCCCGCCGATAAGCACGAGCATGATGTCGTCACCTACGGTAAGCTCGCCGCTTGCCAGCCACACGCGCACATAGCCGATACCCGGCATCGCGCGCGTGGCCTCGATAGCAGACCGTA
>URUW01000011.1 GCA_900551205.1 uncultured Collinsella sp.
GGCGGGCGCCGTTGTCTTGAAGACGAAATGATCCGTTTTCCTCCGTCCCCAAAGGAATCATTACAGCGAGTCGATAAAGCGCTGTTGGGCGGCGCGGCCGGCTTCATCCCACTTAAAGACGCCGGCGTTGTCGAGCACGTGGCCAAACACTACGCCGACTTCCTCGTGCAGGATGCCGATGGCGCTATCCGCCGTAAGCTCGTCGGCGCGGCGGGCATAGACGTCCTCGGCCCACGCGGCATGGCTGCGGCAAAGGTCGTCGCCCTCGAGCGCACTGGCAAGGTCGTAGCTGGTATCGGCTTTGGCTGCCAGCAGGTGCTCGCGGACAGCGCCGAGCTCGGGAACCAGGCGCGGCGGAAGAATAGCCAGGCCCATAACCTCGATCAGGCCGATGTTCTCCTTCTTAATGTGGTGATACTCGGCATGCGGGTGGAAAACGCCCAGCGGATGCTCGTCGGTCGTGATATTGCAGCGAAGCGCCAGGTAGGCCTCGTAAATCTCGCCGCCGGCGTTGCCGCGGGAGTCGACGCGGCGGATGACGGGCGTCACGGTGTTGTGCGCTACGCCGTCGGCCGTGTGCGCGATAACGCCCACAGACTCGTCGGTCCACTCGCGCCAGGCGAGGATAATCTTCTCGGCAGCGTCGAGCAGCTGAGCGCGGTCATGCGAGCGCAGGCGCAGCACCGAGAGCGGCCACTGCAGCACAGTGCCGGTGACCTGGTCAAAACCGGGCATGCTAAACTGCGAGACCTCGGTGGCATGCATCATGGGGAACTCGTGCGCGCCGCCCTGGAAGTGGTCGTGCGACAGAATCGAGCCGCCCACGATAGGCAGGTCGGCGTTGGAGCCGATGAAGTAATGCGGGAACAGGTCCACAAAGTCGAGCAGGCAAGTCAGGCCCTTGCGGTCGACGTGCATCGGACGATGCTCGGAGCTCATGGCAATGCAGTGCTCGTTAAAGTAGGCGTACGGGCTGTACTGGAAGCCCCAGCGCTCGCCGTTGAGCTGGATGGGGATAATGCGCAGGTTTTGGCGAGCGGGGTGAGCGCCGCCGTCGGCTGCGGCGGAGCGTCCGGGATAGCCCTCGTTTTCGATGCAGAGCTGGCAGGCGGGATACTTCTCGCCCGTGTTCTTGGCGGCACCTGCCGCGGCGATATCGCGCGGATCCTTCTCGGGCTTGGACAGGTTGATGGTGATCTCAAGATCGCCCCAGTTGGTGGGGGTGCTCCATTTGATGTTGCGCGCGATGGCGGCGCGGCGCACGTAGCCGGCGTCGCAGCACAGGCCGTAGAACCAGTCGGTCGCGGCGCGGGGCTCGTTGACGCCCATACGTCCGTTGAACTCTTCGTTTACAACCGAAGGCCTCGGCATGAGCGCACCCATGATGCGCATGGCGATGCGGTCGCGGCCTGACGCCGTGTCCTCGGCGGCACCGTTGGTAACGGCGGCCTCGGAAAGCGCGGCAAGCGTGCCTTCAAGATCAAAGTCGGGCAGGGTATTGGGGTGCAAGAGCGAGAGTTTCTCAACCTGGAGCGCCCAGGCCATATCGAGCGCGGGACCCGTAACGCCGATGCACTCCAGAATGGTGTTGTATGCCCAGATGCGATCGTCCTGGCCGATCATCGATCGGTGGATGGCGTACTCGATCAGGTTCTGCGCAGCCTCGCGCACGTCGGTCATTACAGCCATGCCGCATAAGCCCCCTTGTCAGAGATGGCGTAGTGACGGGCAGAGCCCTCGCCCAGCCAGCCGTTCATCTTGGCAATGAAGGTGTCGACCAGATCGAGCGGCACGAAGGCCTGGATGGTGCCACCAAAGCCGCCACCGTGAATGCGAACGGCGCCGCGGCCGTCGAGCACGTGCTCGGCCAGCGCCAAGGCATACATGGAAGGCTGTTCAGATCCCAGCTTGGCAACGACATTCTGCAGGTACATGGCAGAGCTGGCGCCGGACTCGCGCGTCAGGGCCAGGAACTGGTCAATGTCGCCAGCGTTGAGCGCTGCCCAGCGCTTGTCGACCAGGCCGTTCTCGTACCAGTAGTGAACGGCGCGCAGGCAGGCGCGGTCGCCCAGCTTGGCGCGCAGCTCGGGGAGTTTAGCGTCAAAGTCGGCAACGTCGACCTCGCACAGGCGTGCCTTGCCAAACTCGGCGGCGACGTCCTGCATCTCGCGCGGAACGGCGGCGTAGTCGTCGGTAGCTGCCACATGGTCGGCGCCAACCTTAACGAGCACAAGCGCATAACCGTGATCCTCAAAGTTGAGCTCGAGCTTTTGGGTCTTAGGCTGAGCCTGATCCTCAAAGTTCATGTAGGCAAGGCCGCCCAGGCACACGGCGGCTTGGTCCATCAGACCGCAGGGCTTGCCGTAGTAGTTGTTCTCGGTGCGCTGGCTCATCTGCGCAAGCGCGACGGGCTCAATGGCGGGCGCGCCCCAGAGGGTTTCCATGGCACGACCGTATGCGGCCTCGACGGCAGCGGAGCTGGAAAGGCCGCCGCCCGAGGGAACGGAGCAGGTGAAGGCGAAGTCGAAGCCTTGGGGCTCAACACCAAGCGCTGCGACCTCGTGGGCCATACCACGCACGAGGCTTGCGGACGTGCCTTTCTCGGACTCTTGAATATCCAGCGTGTCGAGCGTGATCTCAAACGTAGGATAGCCCTCGTCGGCGACGCGAATCTTGTTGGAGTCGGTTGCCACGGCGATGCCGTCAACGGCGACATCGAGCGAGCCGGCGATAACGTGGCCACCCTCGTGGTCGGTGTGGTTGCCGCTGATCTCGGAGCGGCCGGGCGCGTGCACGTAGAGCACCTGGCGGTCGCCGATGGGGCCAAACTCCTCCTCAAACAGCTTGGTGAGTGTGGCGAGTGTCTTTTCGTCGGGGGTGGTCATGAGGGTCCTTTCCTTGGCGCATACTGACGAGTTTTCCGTCGTAGTGAGTACGTTAACAATCTGAAGCGGCATAAACTCAGCATCTACGATGCCGCACGTTACGGGCTATGTTAACGTACTCATAACACAACACTTATCACTTTTTGAGAATCTGGTAATCGGTAGAAATTCAGCCGTGAACGGTACTGCCGTATGGACTTATAAAGCAGAAGAGATGCAGATAGAAAAAGTAGAGTACGTTAACATGCGTCCGACGATAGCGGGCCTCGGCGCGGGATGTATTTCTGCCCGGGCCGGCATTCACGCTATTCAGATCTCTCAAGGGTGAAGGTGATCCTGTGGCAAGGCGCCCGTCCAACGATACCAGTTCGCGTCCGGTCTCCATGGCCGACGTCGCCCGCGCTGCTGGCGTTTCGCAGCAGACGGTTTCGCGCGTCGCCAACGGCTTGCCCAACGTTAACGAACAGACGCGCCAGCGCGTGCAGGCCGCTATGCAAGAGCTTGGCTTTCGTCCGAGTTATGCCGGTCGCTCGCTGCGCGACGGCCGTTACCATTCGGTCGGCCTGTGCGTCAACGATGTCACCAAGTTTGGCAACCTTACGATGATCGACGGCATTGCCAGCGCGGCCCGCGAGCGCGGCTGCGCCATCACGCTGGTCGAGATGTCCAAGACCGAGGAGTTTTCGCTTGCCGAGGCCACGCGTCGTATGGCCGCGCTGCCCGTGGACGGTATCATCATCGGCATGAGTCGCATGGCGCCCGATTTTGAGACGTTCGATCCGTTGCCGGGCATTGGAACGGTCATCGTTACCATGTACGCGCATCCGCGCGTGACCACGGTCGATTCCGACCATTACGGCTGCTCGCTATTGCTTATGGATCATCTGTTTGAGCTGGGGCACGAGCAGATTCGCTATATTGGCGGCCCGTCGTTCTCGGTCGACGAGCAATTTCGTCGCGCCGGTTGGCAGGATGCGCTCGAGCGTAAGCACATTAAGCCGCAGGCGCCACTCGAGGGCGACTGGTCTGCCAACAGCGGCTACGAGGCCGCTCGGTACCTGGCTGAGCACGACCGCACCATGACGGCGATTTATGCGGCAAACGACCAAATGGCAAACGGCGCCATCGCCGCGCTGCGCGATAGCGGCTTGCGCGTGCCCGAGGACGTGAGCGTGGTGGGCGTTGATGACTCGCTCGACGACTTTGTCGCACATAACGAGCTCACGACTGTCCGATTCGATTTGCATCAGCGTGGACGCGAGGTATTCGAGCATGCGGTTCCCAAGGCGGGGGCGTCGGACAGGCCCGTCGCCATTCGCATTCCCGGTCAGCTCATCGTTCGGCATACCACGGCAGCTCCGCGCGCATAGTTTTCGCAGGTCAACGGCTTGGCGTTGCGCTTCAATAACAATCGGTAAGGATGCTGGCAGATAGCCGTGGCTATAAAGGTGAGTGCTATGATAGACGGGTTCATTTGTCTATCTAGGAGGCTTTGCCTGATGGAGATCACCAAGGATATCCGCTACATTGGCGTTGACGATCACGACATTGACCTGTTCGAGGGCCAGTACGATGTGTCCGAGAACGGTATGGCATACAACAGCTACGTTATCTTGGGCGAGAAGATCGCTGTCGCCGATTCGGTCGATGGCGGTTTTGTCGACGAGTGGCTCGGCAACCTCGAGGCCGTGCTCGACGGTCGCACGCCCGACTACCTGGTCATCCATCACATGGAGCCCGATCACTCCGCCGGCATCGCCGCCTTTATGGAGCGCTATCCCCAGGCGCAGATTGTGGCAAGCATGGGCGCCTTCCGCATGATGGTCAACTACTTTGGCACGGACTACCCCGAGCGCAAGATGGTTGTCAAAGAGGGCGACGTGCTCGACCTGGGCGGCCACAGCCTGACCTTCGTTGGCGCCCCCAACGTTCACTGGCCCGAGGTGCTGTTCTCCTACGAGGCCACCGACAAGGTGCTCTTTAGTGCCGACGGCTTTGGCAAGTTTGGCGCCAACGACATCGAGGATCCGGAAGGGTGGGCATGCGAGGCGCGCCGTTACTACTTTGGTATCGTGGGCAAGTTCGGCAAATTTGTGCAGGCCGTGCTTAAGAAGGCCGCCGATCTGGACATTCAGATTATCTGCCCGCTTCACGGCCCCGTGCTGACCGAGAACCTGGGTTATTACCTCGACACCTACAACACCTGGTCGAGCTATCAGCCCGAGGACGAGGGCATCACCATTGCCTACGCGAGCGTCTACGGCCATCTGAAGGCTGCCGTTGAGGAGCTTGCATCTGCGCTTGAGGCTCGCGGCCAGAAGGTTTCCGTCTTTGACCTGGCTCGCGACGACATGGCCGAGGCCGTTGAGGATGCGTTCCGCTATGACCGTCTGGTACTCGCTTCCATCACCTATCAGGGCGAGATCTTCCCATTCATGAGCACCTTCATCCACACGCTCGCCGAGCATGCCTACCAGAACCGTACGGTGGCGCTCGTCGAGGGCGGCTCCTGGGCGCCCGCAGCTGCCAAGATTATGACCAAGGAGCTCGAGGGTATGAAGGACATCACCCTGACGCAGAACAAGGTGACCGTCCTGGGTTCGCTCAACGACGCCTCGCGCGCTCAGATCGAGGCCCTCGCTGACGAGCTCTCCAAGTAGCGATACGTTCACGTTTAACGCTCAAACCACCACAAAGGGGACAGGCACCTTTGTGGTGGTTTTTGTTTAAGCGCCGGCGATGAGGAGATTTGGGCGGGCGTTGTCGACGATCTCGGCGATTGAGGTGGCGACGGCGTGATCGGGGTCACGGTCCATCACGATGGCGTTGACGTCGGTCAGCTCGGCAAAGCGGTACATGCCACGTCCGTTGACCTTACTGGCGTCCATGAGGGCGATACTTTGGCGGGCGGCACCGGCCATAGCCGCTTTGGTCTCGGCCATCTGCGGAAAGTCGGTCGTAAAGCCGCAGCCGGGAACGAAAGCGCCAGGGCACATGACGGCAAGATCGGCGTGGACCATTTGGAGCGCCTGCATGGTAAGTGGGCCGTACAGATAGCGATGGCCTTTGCGCAGTGCCCCGCCCAGCATGACGACATCGACTGAGGGCATGCTCTCGTCGATGTAATCGGCAATGGTAATGTCGGCCGTGATGACGGTGATGCCATCGCGCTGGTCGAGGAGCCGAACGAACTCGAGTGCCGTGGTGCCGGAGTCGACAAGCACCGTGTCGCCGTCGTTAACAAGCCTGATAGCGCTTTGGGCAATGGCTTGCTTGGCGGCAACGTTGACGTTGATGCGGCGATCCTGCGTGGAGACGGTTAGGCGTTTGTGGAGCGACACGGCGCCGCCGTGCGTGCGGCGCAACTTGCCGGACTCGGCTAGCGCGTCCAGGTCGGCGCGGGCGGTGACGGAGGATACGCCAAAGGTCTGGGCGATTTCTGCCACCTGCACAGAGGCGTTATGTTCAAGCATCTCCATGATGGCGGCGCGTCGCTCATCGGCGAAAGCTCGGGTTGTTGCGTGGGCCATAGCTGCTCCATCCTCAGCCTAAATTTGCAGGAATTGTGTTGAGTCTATTTTCGTTCATTTTCTTTTTGAGCAAGTAAACGCCTTTCGATTACTTATCTTTTCTATAAAAGAAAGATGATTCGCTTGAAAACGGTAATGTCGGATAGGGGAATTTAGCCTGAATCCCTTCCGTTTGCTTTTCAAAAACGAGCGTTTTGGCCTGCGTGCCGGCGATATCTCGTACATGCGACAGATGCGATTTTCATACAATGGGCGCAGCAAAACGCAAGGAATAGGCTTTGCGGACACGTACGCCCGATGTCCAGATGCGGGCGAGGGAGAGGAGCAAACGCTCATGGCACTTGTTACCACCGAAAAGATGCTCAAGGACGCTCAGGCCGGCCACTACGCCGTCGGCGCTTTCAACGTCGAGAACCTCGAGTTTGTTATGGCCGTTCTGGCCGCCGCCGAGGAGACCAAGTCCCCCGTCATCATGCAGACCACCCCGGGCACCATCAAGACCGCTGGCCTGGATTACTTCTACGGCATGGTCAAGGCTGCCGCCGAGCGCGCTTCCGTGCCCGTCGCTCTGCACCTCGATCACGGCGATGGCTATGACCGCTGCATGCAAGCTTTCCGCACGGGCTACACTTCCGTCATGATCGACGGCTCGCACGAGTCCTTCGAGGATAACATCGCCCTGACCAAGTCCGTCGCCGACGCTGGCCGCGCCATGGGTGTGCCCGTCGAGGCTGAGCTTGGTAAGGTTGGCGGCAAGGAGGACGACGGTCCCGCGGTTGAGGGCGAGAGCCCCTACACCGATCCTGCCGAGGCCAAGGAGTTCGTTGAGCGCACCGGCTGCACCTCGCTGGCCATTGGCGTTGGCACCAGCCACGGCGTGTACACGAGCGATCCTCACATCGAGCAGTCCGTGGTCAAGGCCATCCGCGACGCCGTCGACGTGCCGCTGGTTCTGCACGGCACTTCCGGTGTGCCCGATGAGCAGGTCGCCGAGGCCGTGAAGAACGGCATCTGCAAGGTTAACTACGCCACCGAGCTGCGTCAGGCCTACACCAAGGGCTTCATGGCCTACATGGCCGAGAACCCCGCCTGCTTCGATCCCAAGAAGCCGGCCAAGGAGGGCATGCGCGAGATTACCGAGCTGGTTAAGATCCGCATGACCAACCTCAACTCCGTGGGCAAAGCAGAGTAACAGCAAGGGTACTCCGACTCGCTACATATCCCGGGGAGGGACGAGGGCTTAGTTCCCCAATCGTCCTCGGGCATGCAAAAAGCCTCGCTGCGCACTTCGTGCGGCGAGGCTTTTTGCCCCCTGCGGAAAGATTGGGGAACTAAGCCCTCGTCCCTCCCAGGTTGACCTACTCGAGGTCGTCGCCCTTGTGGCGTTAGGGCGGAAAATAATAAGAAGCCTTCGCGCTGCGGAATGATTTTGGAAACTAAGTACGGGGACCCGCCCAAGCCGTTCTGCTCAATCGCCCTTGTGGTGTTGGGACTGAAAGGGTGGGACGCGTGGGTTATTTGGTTGTTAGGGTTAGTAGGTCGTTGGGGGTTTTGAGGTTGTAGGTGGCGTTTGGGATATCTTGGTGTGATCCCCATGCTGCTCGGGCAAAACTGACCCCTGCCGAAGTTGCGCATTGTTCGTCGTAGACGGTGTCGCCAACGTAGACGACGTTGCCAGGATTCGCGCCCGTACGTCGGAGATATTCGAGCATGGGTGCGGGCGAAGGCTTGTGCTCGGTTGTGTCTTCGACAAGGATGATGTGTTCAAAAAACTTATCGAAGCCAAGGGGTGCAATTTCGTCTGTGTATTCGTCGCGTGCACGTGAGGAGACGATGCCAAGTTTGCAGCCGCTATCGGCGAGTGTTGCGATGACTTCAAGCAAACCTGGAAACACGCTGATGGTGCTTTTAAAGCTGGCGGCAACTTGGCACCAGCGATCCAACGTTGCCTGCGAGTAGATCCCAAGTTTCTCAAGGGCATCCTTGCCGGGTATGCCGAGGGCAAAGTCAAGCTCGTGTCGGGGAAGCGTTTTGCTGGTCTCTTCTTGGACAATCTGGACAAGCGATGACAGAACGCTTTCTTCTGTATCTGCCAATGTCCCATCAACGTCAAATACGATATGGTCAAAGTGCTTCATATGATTGCTCCTCTCTGTTGTTTGCCTGCAAGTTTGATGCAGTGACAGAAGAAGGGCTAGCGGGATTTCTGCCTGGTGCTATCGAGATTCTGCCTCGCTGCTCGATAGCTCGAAGGAGTGCACCCCATTTGTTCTTTAAATACCTGGCCAAGATGGCTTGCTGTTATAAATCCGCATTGGCGCGCGACTGTCTGTACCGTTCGCGTGGTGTGTGCCAAAAGTTCGCAAGCACGGTTTATGCGGTATGCGCGTAGATATGCCGCCGGGGTCGTTCCTGCACAAGTTTCGATAATGCGGTAACACTCTCTTTCGCTTACGCCGGCTGCAGATGCCATCTGGGGCACATCTATAGCGGCTGCATAGTTTGCGCGGATAAAGTCCAGGATTGCCTTGAACTGTACGTCGCGGCTGGTCATCCAAGAGGCGCCGTCGGAAGAAAAGAGCGGTTCGGTCTTGGCGTTAATCTGAATCCAGAGCTCTGACAAACTATTTCGAAGCGCCATCTCGTTCTGCGGCCGTTGAAGGTCGTGGCTAAAGGAGCTCTTTAGCAAATCGATAAAGGGCATATCGTCGGGATTGGTGGGCGACCATTTGAGCACATCGACGCCTCGACATTGAAGCAATGGGTTGATGTAGCGCTTTTGGAGACGCCCCGCGGGATCGCCGAGCATCGACGGCTGAAAGATATGCAGCATTTGAATGGCTGGCGCCGAATTGGGTGATTGCAGCGTGCTGTGCAAAACGCCGCCGTTGATAAAGCCGGCGGACCCTTCCTCAAAGCGTACGTGCTCATGAGCCGCGTGCGTTCGATAGTCGATCGCTCCCTGCTCCATGTAGAAAAGCTCAACTTCGGAATGCCAGTGCCAGGGGACGGAATTGCCCGGATAGCGAGCGAATTCTGCGCGTTCGGCAATATAGGGCCAGTCTTCGGCGGTCTCGGGAAACGCTTCCTCGCGTCCTCCGCGGTGCAATTCTATGTGATCCATGTTTCGCATGGCATCAGTATAAAGCGCGATGGGCTTAGATTGCTCTTGCCTGTTCGGGGAACGCCTTGTCTAGGGATGCTTGGAGCTTTTCGAAGGATGCTCGTAAGTTGAGGCTCTGATCGGCTGAGCGCTTGGTTTTTGTGGTGGGGGAGTCGAGGAGGCCGTTTCTCTGCGTCGGGGGGAAGGAGAAAAGGTTTGCATGTTTTAGGGATGGCTGCTGTGCTGCGTCATTGGAAGAATGCATGCTTTTGCGGCCTCCTCGATATCCACCAAAAGGATGCGCTCGGGGTTTGCTGCTAGGTCCCGTGCGCTGGCAGTATTATGCAGCGGACCGTTCAAAGAAGCGCTAAAGAAAGGCTTAACCTGGTTTGGTGTTACGATGAAACCGCAGGTCAAGGCTATTGAGTAACACTCTTGAAAGGTTTTGGGCTTAAGGGCTTTCTAAGGTTTGTGACGTGGATGTGGCTCGCCTGTGTGGGGCGTGTGAATGCTCGCTGTTAGCGCTGCGGCTCTGCAGCCCGTACCTGCTCGATGACCTTTTCCATCGTGGCGTCGATGCGGTCTTTTTTGAGCTCGCATTCCCAGATGGTTATGGGTGTCCAGCCCATTTGAGTGAGTGCCGCCACGGCAGCGCGGTCGCGCTCGACGTTGCGACGGAACTTTGCCTCCCAAAAATCAACATTGCGCTTGGGCTGGCTCGGGTTGCACTTGGGGCAGCGGTGCCAAAAGCAGCCGTTGACGAAGATGGCGATCTTGCGCCCGGGAAAGGCGATGTCGGGCTTGCCGGGCACCTTCCATTCCAAACGATAGCCCGTGAGGCCGGCGGCCCGTAGGCGCTGGCGAACGAGCAGCTCGGGCTTGGTGTTGGCGCGTTTGTTGCCCTTCATGGACTTTTTGATGGCGGCTCGACGGCGGACCAGTTCGCGCTCGTCAGCGGAGAGGTCCGAGGTATCGATGCCGTCCAGCAGGCCGGGCTTGGGGCGCTTTTTGCTGTGGCGCTTAGGCTTGCGCTTGGGTTTGGTAGCGGGCTCGTCGGCCGTGGTCTCGGTATCGTTGGCAGCGCCATTAGCCTCAAGCCGGTCTTCCTTCAGCTCAATCAGCGCATCAATGAGCCCCTTGTCGGCGGGCATCCATTCCACCGTGGCAAGCGAGGTGCGCGGAATCCAGCGGATATCGAGCTGGCGGTCGTGCTTCTGGGGCTCATCGGATTCATCAGCCAGCGAGCAGTAGTAACACTCCATTGAGAGATGAAAATCGGGGTAGTCATACTCAACGGTGTAGAAATCACGTAGGTTGGTGACCTTTACCTGTAGCTCTTCCATAAGCTCGCGGCGCACAGCGTCTTCGGGTGTTTCGCCGCGCATGAGCTTGCCACCTGGGAACTCCCACAGTCCCTG
Organism: uncultured Collinsella sp.; assembly: GCA_900551205.1. Lineage (GTDB taxonomy): Bacteria > Actinomycetota > Coriobacteriia > Coriobacteriales > Coriobacteriaceae > Collinsella. Next base: position 10,937 of record URUW01000011.1, read on the forward strand.
CATGTCGCCGTAGCCGCGCTGCACGGCAAGCAGCTCGTCAGATCCATCCTTGCGAATGATCCCAGCGGCAACATGAACAGTCTTCAACAGGAGTCCTCTCTCAACATCAACACGTGGCAGGGCGGCTACCCGTACCTTACACAACGGTAAGGCAAGCGTAAGCCATATCGATGGTAGCCGACTCGTCTTCTTGCGACTATAGATGCCGTAGACTAATTGCAAGAAAGGACTCGGTATGCAAACCACGCGCATGGCGACCCCGGTACTGGAGGTCGCGCATCTCGAAAAGGTATATGGAGCGCTGGGCAACGTGACCCGCGCGCTCAACGACGTCAGCTTTACCGTCAATCGCGGCGAATTCGTTGGCATCATGGGCGCTTCGGGCTCGGGCAAGTCGACGTTGCTCAACTGCGTGTCGACCATCGATAGCGCCACGAGCGGCACCATTCGCATCAACGGGCAGGACGTTACGCGCATGAAGCAGGCCAAACTCTCGCAGTTCCGCCGCGAGGAGCTCGGCTTTATCTTCCAGGATTCCAACCTGCTCGATACGCTCACGGCGCGCGAGAACATCGCCCTGCCGCTCACCATCGCCCGCACAAACTCGGCAGAGATCTCGACCCGCGTGCAGGATGTGGCAGCGCGCCTGTCTATTAGCCAGGTGCTCGACAAGTACCCCTACCAGATGTCCGGCGGTCAGCAGCAGCGCGTTGCCGCGGCTCGTGCGCTCATGGCCGACGAGCCCACCGGCGCCCTCGATTCCAAGAGCGCCCGTCTGCTGCTCGAGAGCCTGGAGGCCCTGAATCGCCGCCTGCGCGCCACGGTACTCATGGTCACGCACGACAGCTTTGCCGCCAGCTACACGAGCCGTGTGCTGTTTATTCGCGACGGCAAGATCTTCACCGAGCTGCGCCGCGGCGATACCGACCGCCGAGAGTTCTTCGACCGCATTATGGAGGTCGTTGCCATGATGGGCGGTGAGGGCTCCGATGCTCTGTAAACTCGCTTGGGGCAACGTCCGCCGCGCCGGCCGCGATTACCTCGTCTACTTGCTGACGCTCACCCTAGGCGTCACGGTCTTCTATGCTTTCAACACCGTCTCGATGCAGGTCGACATTGCCGGCATCGAGGAAGAGGGACTGTCCGAGCTCATGGGCACCATGCTCGGTTACCTTACTTACTTTTTGGCTGGCGTCATGGCCTTTTTGATGGTGTATGCCAATAACTTCATCATGAAACGCCGTAAGAAGGAGTTTGGCCTGTACCAGGTGCTTGGCATGGGGCGCGGGCGCGTCGCCACGATCATGGCGCTCGAGACCGTGATCGTTTCGGTCGGCGCCTTTGTCGCCGGCATTGTGCTGGGCGTGGGGCTCTCCCAGCTCATGACGTTCTTTACGGCTTCGCTCTTTAAGACGCAGATCGCCGATTTTCACTTCTTTTTCTCGGTGCATGCGTTCAACCTGACCCTTGCCTGCATGCTCGTAATGTTTGTGCTCACGCTACTGCTGAACCTGCGCGCCGTGCGTCGTACCAAACTCATCGAGCTTATGGGTGCCGAGCGTCGCAACGAGAGTATCAAGACACGCAACCCCTGGATCGCGATTGCCATCTTTGCTGTGGGCGCGGTGCTTGTGGGCGTGGCCTATTACCGTCTGCTGCGTGATGGGTTCCCGCTAACCGAGACGGGCGACAAGCTGGACGGGGCCATGAGCCAGTTTGGCATTACGACCGCTATGGTTACGGTGGGCACCTTTGCCCTGTTCTGGGGACTCTCGGGCATGCTCATCAAGCTGCTGCAGAGCTTGCGCGGCGTGTATTGGCGCGACCTCAATATGTTTACCGTGCGTCAGCTTTCGGCCAAGGTCAATACGGTGTGCTTTTCGATGGGCGTCATCGCGATGATTCTGTTCCTTGCCATTACCTCGGTGACGTGCGGTATGTCGATTGCCAACGTGATGAACGAGAATCTGGAGCGCTATAACCCTGTTGACGTGTCTCAGACGTATGTCTATTACACGCCCGAAACGCTCGACTACTACAAGGAGTATGTCAATCCGTCTGAGGCCGATCGCATGGTGCTGGCCGATGCAACGGTCGATTTGTACGCTGCATGGCATGGCGATCGTAAAGATCCCGATAACGTTGCAGACGGTATTAAGGGCAAGTCGGCGGACAACAACGACGAGACCGGCAAGAAGGTCAATATCGCCGATGTTGCCGGTGAGCATGTGCAGATCGATTCGTATCTGAGTTATCCGCTTGGCGGCTCGGGCCCCTCGGTGGTGGCGGGTGAGATGTGCAAGGCCATGGGCGAAAAGCTTCCCAAGGCGCTCGAGGGAAGCAACGCCGATGCGATGGGTCTGTATGTGACGCTGGCGAGCCAGTACAACAAACTGCGCCAGATGATGGGCGAGGAGCCGGTGAGCATTGGCCGCGACCAGTATCTGCTCACGTGTGATATGGGCGGCGAGCTGGGCGACCTGTACACCAAATATATGGCCGGCGGCCATACCCTCACCTTGGGCGGGCATGAGCTCAAGCCCGCAACCGATAAGTCGGACGAGGACACGGCGGCCATCGCCAACTCGGCGATGGGCAGCAATCCCGGTACCGTGGTCGTAGCCGATGAGCTGCTGTCCCAGCTTAATCTGCAACCGTATTCCAGTAATCTGCTCGTTAATTACAAACAGGGTATGGATACGACCGAGGCAGACGAGAGCATTAAATACACCTTGCTCGATAATCTGCTCGTTGACGGCAAGGAGCCGGGGTCGTGGGGAGTCTTCATCACGCGTTCCGAGATGTACACGCAAGCAGCGCAGATGAACGGCATGATTAGCTATCTGGCCATCTACATTGGCTTTGTACTGGTCGTTGCGTGCGCGGCGATTCTGTCGATCCAGCAGCTCTCCAATGTGGCCGATGGCAGCCGCAGCTATCGTGTGCTGGCGCAGATTGGCTGTGACGACCGTCAGATCCGGCATTCGGTGATGGCGCAGCAAGCGGTGTTCTTCCTGTTCCCGCTGGCAGTGGGTCTGGCGCACTCCTTTGTGGCGCTCAAGGTGATTATCGAGCTGGTAAGCACGTTTGGCAACATGAGCATCGGCGGCACGGTGGGCCTTACCTGTGCGATTTTCTTGGCAGCCTACGGCGGCTACTTCCTGGTAACGTACCTCATGAGTACCGGCATGGTGCGAGCAGCCATCGCCACCCGCTACAGCGAGTAGCGAGCGGGCAAAACCGCCGCATAACCACAGCGAACAAACGCCGCGAAGGGAGCCGGGCCCCCTTCGCGGCGGTTTTTTGCCCGCCTGATGCATCTCAAAACTAAGTGAGTAGACTTTTTTGGATCTGCCGAGCACATCGCGGCAAGTGCTCAATAAAATCGCAGGTCAGGGCTGTGGCGTTTTGAGGTGTGCTCGGCATCCCGCCAAAAGACTACTCACTTGGTTTTACTGCTAGAAACCCGCCGCGAGGGAAAGTAGCTCCCTCGCGGCGGTTTTTTGCGTTTACCCAGATAAAACCTGCCAAAATAAACCTGTCCCTTTTTGGCAGGTTATGGCTTCCAAAAGTGGAGGATGAGCGTCGTGCGGTTTTGCTGTTCGGTTTTGACCAGGATGTTGTGGATGTGGGTCTTGACGGTGCCCACGGCAAGGAATAGCTCGTCAGCGATCTCTTGGTTCGATTTGCCCAGTACGACCAGACGCATAACTTCGGTCTCACGGTTGGAGAGCTTGTAGGCGTTGCGATAGAAGGGCATCTGCTCTTCGATGTGTCGATCAAGATCGCTGACGTTCTTTTCCTCGGGTGCCTCCTGCATGCGGATTGAAAGCACGTGGTAGGAGTAGATGATCAGCAGAATCGCAAAGTAGCACGCAAAGATATTCTCGCTAAAGTTGCGCTCGGACAGGTACAGCTGCAGCCAAGAGGGTGCCAGGCTCATGGGAACAACAAGGATGTTGTAGAAATCCTCGGCAACGATGCACCCGACCAGAATGGCGCCGATAATGAGGTGCTTTCGTTGATTGTTGACGCGCGCCTTAAGCTCGACCTGCGTGCTTTTATGCGCCGTCCAAAAGATATATAGTCCCACAAATACAAGGAATACCTGACGCATCGTGTAGTAGAGCCATTGATGCATGGGGCCGTAGGGGACAGCGACAATGATCAGCAGCTCGCTCAGGAAGAACGTTGCGACGGGAATAACAAACTGCTTTTTTGAATGTTTGTCGAGCAAGTCCATGGCAATGAGCCAGATAAAAGCTTGTGAAGCGGTCGCCACAAGGGTCCGCAACACAGGCATGGTAATTGAGTAATAGTCGCGGGCTGGAAAACTCTGGTTTTGCAACGTGTATTCAAAAAAGAAGATCTCGGTCATCTCGATGGCATAGCAAATAAATACGCCGCTGCCATAGATAAAGAAGCGTCGACGAGACGAGGCATAGGCGGCAAGCGAAAGCACTGCCGTCACAATACAGATCACGAGTATCGCTAGGGTATAGAAGAACATCAGGGTGTTCATCTGCCACCGTCCCATCTCATTTCATCTATGGCCGAGCCCTGTATACCTTGTGGGATATAGACGTCTCAACCCTTCGTTCCATTGCGGATTAGGCGCCGAGATACAGCATAGCCGTATACCGTTCGCGGTTCTAGGTAGTAAACCCCCTGCAAGCTGGCTACCTGCGGGTTTATATTGGTTTAGAGGGGGTGTAACTCCGTGAACGGTCTTTAATCCCGAATAAACTAGGTAAAAATTGCATACGGGTGAATGATGGTCTTGTCAACACGAGGCGTGATGTTCGAGCGCCTCATAGCAATAGTCGGCACGACCGGCGGAAAGGAATCGACATGGCGCTGCCTAAGGATTTCATCGACACCAACGACTTCACCAAAGAGCAGATCCTGGCTATCGAGGATCTTGGCCTGGCAATGAAGAAGGCCATCAAGGTTGACGGTTATTATCCGCACCTGCTCCGCAACCAGAGCCTTGGCATGATCTTCCAGCAGGTTTCCACCCGCACCCGTCTTTCCTTCGAGACCGCCATGTGCGACCTCGGCGGCCATGCTCAGTTCTATGGCCCTGGCACCATTCAGCTCGGTGGCCACGAGTCCCTGGGCGACACCGCTCGCGTCATGGGCGACCTGCTCGACATCATGATGGCTCGCGTTGACCGTCACAAGGACGTCGTCGGCCTCGCCGAGGGCTCCGCTGTGCCCGTCATCAACGGCATGTCCGAGTTCAACCATCCCACGCAGGAGATGGGCGACCTCATGACCATGCTCGAGAACCTCCCCGAGGGCAAGAAGATCGAGGACTGCACCCTGGCCTTCATCGGCGACGCCACCCAGGTCTGCGTCTCCCTCATGTTCATCGCTTCCAAGGTCGGCATGAAGTTTGTCCAGTTTGGACCTAAGGGCCACCAGATCCCCGACGGCGGCCTACACGTTGGCACCGTCGAGGAGCGCGCCGAGTTCGGCAAGCAGATGATGGCCATCGCCGAGGAGAACTGCAAGGTCTCCGGCGGCTCTGTCGTCATCTCCGACGACATCGAGTGCATCAAGGGCGCCGACTTCATCTACACCGACGTGTGGTATGGCCTGTACGACGAGGAGGTCTCGGGCGAGAACTACATGGACGTGTTCTATCCCAAGTATCAGGTCACCATGGACATGATGAACTTCGCCGGCCCCAACTCCAAGTTCATGCACTGCCTGCCGGCCACCCGCAACGAGGAGGTCGTCGACGAGGTCATGGACGATCCCGAGCGCTCCCTGTGCTGGGTCGAGGCCGAGAACCGCAAGCACTCCATCCGTGCTCTCCTTGCCGCCCTGGGCAAGCGCACCCCGCTCAACGACGAGGGTGTCGAGTACTCCGCCAAGGCTGAGCTCCACGCCGCTCTCGAGGCTCTCGAGCAGCTCTAAGCCTCAAGGCTTCTAAAAGCACGTTTGCGGGCGGCGGATGCTCGTCTCCTGTCGCCCGCTCACCGAGGCCCAAGCAATTGCCTTAATACCTTAGGGCCTCGGATCTGTCCAAGACTGAGCGAAGGAGCTCATCATGAGCGACGGAAAGAAAAAGCTTTCCTTCTTGACGGTCATTTCGACCATCATCTGCGTCGTCTTCGTTTGCGAGGCCGCCGCTCCTGCTGCTGCCATTGGCAACCAGCAGTTCTTCTGGTGGATCTTCCTGATCCTGACCTTCCTGCTTCCCTACGGCATGGTTGTCGCCGAGCTCGGTACCACCTATGACGGCGAGGGCGGCATTTACGACTGGGTACGCGATGGCCTGGGCGACAAATGGGGCGCCCGCATCTCGTACTACTACTGGGTCAACTACCCGTTGTGGATCGCCTCGCTGGCTACCATGTTCCCCGACATTTTGGGCATGGTCTTTGGCGTCGAGTTCAACTTGATCGCCAAGATGGGTATCGATCTTGCCTTTGTGTGGATCGTCTACCTCATGGGCCGCTCCAAGGCGGCCGACTCCGAGTGGGTCCTTAACGGTGGCGCCATCATCAAGGTCGCCGTCGCCGTTATCGTTGGCGCTTTGGGCATTTGGTATGCCATGGAGAACGGTTTTGCGAACGACATGTCCGCTGCCACCTTCCTGCCCGAGCTCACCAACACCAACGCTCTCGGCTACCTGTCGATCATCATCTTTAACTTCATGGGCTTCGAGGTCATCTGCACCATGACCGACGACATGGCCGATCCCGCTCGCGATATCCCCAAGGCTATCATCGTCGGTGGCCTGTCCATCGCCGTGATCTACCTGTTCGCTGGCTTTGGCATCGGTGCTGCTGTGCCGGCCGATTCCATCGACCCCGACTATGGCATGATTGTCGCAGTCCAGACCATGGTGGGCGACTCCATGATCTTCAAGGTCATCTGCATCGCCTTCCTGATCACCCTGTTCGCCAACATGGCCGCCTGGTCCTTCGGCGTCAACTCCGTCGCCCGCTACGCTGCCGAGCACGGCAACATGCCCAAGGTCTTCGCCTCGATGATCTCGGATGACGACATGCCCAACGGCGCCAACCTGGTCAACGCCATCGTTGCCTCCCTGGTGCTGTGCCTGCAGCTCGTACCCATCGACGCCATCTCCAACGGTGTCTTCTGGATGCTCTTCGGCACCTCCGTCGTCTTCCTGCTGCTGACCTACATCCCGATGTTCCCGGCGTTCCTCAACCTTCGCAAGAACGACCCCAACCGCGAGCGTATCTTCACGTTCCCGTTTAAGGGCGCCATGATGAAGGTCATGCTGGCCATCCCTTGCATCGAGCTGATCCTGGCCATCGTTGCAACGCTGGTGCCGCTCTCTGCCGCTGAAATTGGCGACAAGCTCCCGATGATCGTTATCTTCATCGTGCTTCTGCTCATCGGCGAGGTTGTCCGCGTCGTCAGCGCCAAGGGCCGCGAGACCGAGTACAAGGGCCTCACTTCCGAGCTGGCAGCCCAGCGTCTGGCTGAGGAGGCCGCCGAGGCCGAGGAGAACTAGAGCACCCGGTTCTGGGACTCCGACCCTCCTCGCGTACCAACGTGCGCTTCGTCGGGCTTGTCGCTCCCGACTCTGGGCACTCCGGCCTCTTTGGAGGCGTGCCCAAGCGACAGGTTTGCTAACCATTCCCTGGGGTGGGTGTGAGCTATTGCTCCGGTAACCACCGCCCACCCCAATCTCTCTTCCGTATCCTTCGTGCGTTCTGTCTCCGCGCACCGGGTTACGTCGTCGCTTGCCGGTGCGACTCCGTGAAAACCGGCGCCGGGCGCCCCGACCTTTGCCGGGGAACGGGCGCCTACCATCTCTTGGTTTTAGGCTGCGGGTAACCCGCCCGCGGCAAACGATCGTTCGATTTGGAGGAAATCTTATGCGTACGATCACCGAGTCCGAGTCCACCCCCAAGGCCGACGGCTTCTTCATGCCCGCCGAGTTCGCCCCGCAGGATCGCGTGTGGATGGGCTGGCCCCACCGCACCGACACCTGGGCCCACGGCGCCAAGCCTGCTCAGAAGCAGTATGCTGCCATCGCCCGCGCTATCTCCGAGTTCACCCCGGTCTATATGTGCGCCAACCAGGTCGACTATGCCAACTGCAAGGCCGTCTTCGAGAACGACGAGAACGTCACCGTCATCGAGATGACCACCGACGACGCCTGGTTCCGCGACACCGCCGCCACCTACGTCATCAACGGCAAGGGCGAGAAGCGCGCCAACCACTGGCACTTCAACGCCTACGGCGGCCTCGTCGACGGCCTCTATTTCCCGTGGGACAAGGACGAGCAGATCGCCCTTAAGATGGCTGAGCTCTCCGGCTGCCGTCGCTATCGTCCCGACGACATGATCCTCGAGGGCGGCTCCATCACCGTCGACGGCGAGGGCACCCTTGTCGTTACCGACCAGTGCCTCCTGTCCCCCGGCCGCACCTGCTCTGCGGTGCTCGAGGAGGAAGAGGATCCCGAGTCCATCTGGCCCAAGTACCACAAGAAGTTCGAGCCCTGGAGCGAGGAGCTTCGCGAGTACATGAACGAGCACCTCAAGGATTACCTGGGTGTCGAGAAGGTCATCTGGGTCAAGGAGGGCATCGACCCCGAGGAGACCAACGGCCACATCGACGATGTCGCCACGTTCATTGCCCCGGGCGTCATGGCCTGCATCTGGACCGACGACCCCGAGTACCCGTTCTACGAGCAGTGCCACGCTGCCTACGAGACCCTCTCCAACGCCGTTGACGCCAAGGGCCGCAAGCTGAAG
>URUW01000012.1 GCA_900551205.1 uncultured Collinsella sp.
TCGATCTACTCGGCGGGCAGGGTAAAACGGAAGACGGCCCCATGGGGGTGGTTGTCGCGAGCTTCGATGACGCCGCCATGCGCCTCCACGATGGAGCGGCAGAGCGACAGCCCAAGGCCGATGCTTCGACGCGAATCCACGGGCCGCGTATTGCGTGAGGGGAAGAAGCGCTCAAAGATATGAGGCTTGTCGCAGTCTGCCACACCCGGCCCATCGTCTGCGACGTCCACCACGACGAACGCACCCTCGCGACGTGCGCTGATGGTGACAGTCGAGTCCTCGGGCGTGTATTTGAAGGCGTTCATGATGAGATTCGTAAGCACCTGCATGATGAGATGGACGTCGATGCGTACCAGCAGGATGTCGTCAGTGTGCTCGATGGTGACGGTACGTCCATGCGATGCTTGGGCGACATGGCTGAGGGCGGCCTCGATGACCTCGTCGATGAGCTCGGATGTGAAGTTGAGGCAAATGGTGCCATCCTCGACGCGTGTGATGGCGAGGAGGTTCTCCACGGTATCGATAAGCCAGAGGGAGTCGTCGTAGATGGCATCGGCAAGATCGCAGCGTTGTTCGAGGCTGAGCTTCTCGTCGCTCTTCCGAAGGATTGCCGCAGATCCGGATATAGCCGTGAGTGGTGTCCTCAAATCGTGGCCGATGGAGCGCAAAAGGTTGGCGCGCAGCTGCTCGTTTTTCGCCAAGACCGCAGCCTCTTCGCGCTCTTGCGCCGCCCGGTCGCTTTCGAGCGCCAAGGCGCATTCGCCTACGATAGATAGGACGATCGAATGCTCGAAGGCTTCGATCTCGCGCCCCTCCAGGTCGATGCCGATGACACCGAATACCTTGTCGCCGGTGCGAACCGCGAGGTAGAGGCAGCGCGCCTCGGGCAGGGTCCGCGTGCTTGCGCCCGCGCGTTTGTTGTTGGTGTAGGTCCAGGTTGCAACAGCGCGCTCGTAGTCGGTGAGCAGCGACGCGGATCGGTTTTCGGTGCCAGCGGACTCATAGAGCGTCTTGCCGAGCGTGCCGTGTTCGGCGGTGTAGAAGACCACGTCGAGTTTTAGCAGTTTGATGAGTTGGTTCATGGCGACGCGGGCACACTCCTCCGCGCTATGGGCTTGCTGCAAGAGCTGGTTCGTTTCGAGGAGTACGCGCGTTTTGAATGCGTTCTCGGCGGAGGTACGGGCGTTGTCGGCGATGCGCGCAGTTAACTCGCCGGCGACCATAGCGGTAGCGAACATGATGCCGAACGTGACCAGATAGCTTCGGTCGTAGCTGGCGAGCGAAAACAGAGGCGTTACGAAGCAGAAGTTGTAAAGCACTACAGAGAGCACGCTCGATACGATCGTGCAGATACGCCCCGTCGTGGTGACGGCGGTCAGCAGGGCCGTGAGGATATAGAGGGATATGATGCTGGAATCGGCAAATCCCAGATGGCGGAAAGCCGTGCCGATCGCTGTGGCGACAAGAGAGAGGGCCAGCGTGCGAAGCACGTTTCGGCTGCTGGGCGGCTGCAGGGCGAGCGCATGGCGGCGTCCTTTGGGTCGGGAGGGCGGAGTCGACTGGTCTGGAATGATGTAAATGTCGAGGTTCGGGGCGAATGTTATGAGCTGTTCTACGAGAGATTTGCGGCCAAAGAGGGCCTGACGGACGCTGCTGTGCTCGCCCGTGCGCCCCATGACGATCTTCGAAATACCCGACAGGCGTGCGAACTCGGAGATCTGAAACGCGACGTCGTCGCCATAGACGGTTTCCATATGTGCTCCGAGCTGCTCGGCTAGGGCGATATTGTCTGCAAGCTTGGCGCGCTCATCATCGCTCATGGCTTGCGTGCGCGGGCTCTCTACGAACAGGGCGACGAGCTCGCTGCGAAACGCTTTCGCCATGCGTGCGGCGGCACGGACGATGCGGGGATTGGTCGGCGCCGGGGAGACACAGACTAAGATACGCTCCCTGGTGTAGTAGTCACGGTTTCCCAGCACGCGTGCGGCGTCTGTGAGGTGGCCGGTGCGATCGGCGCAGCGGCGCAGCGCGATTTCTCGGAGTGCGGTGAGGTTCTCGACGGTAAAAAAATGCTGTTGCGCTCGCTCGGCTTGTGCGGGACGGTAGACGAGGCCGGCGCGAAGGCGCTCAAGTAGGTCTTCGGGCTCTATGTCAACGAGCTCGACCTGGTCGGCATCATCGAAGATGCGGTCGGGGATTCGTTCGCTCACGACAACGCCGGTGATGGATGCAACCATGTCGTTTAGGCTCTCGATATGCTGAACGTTCACAGTCGTATAGACGTCGATGCCTGCATGTAGAAGTTCCTCGACGTCTTGATAACGTTTGTCGTGGCGAGACCCCGGCGCATTCGTATGGGCGAGCTCGTCGACAAGGATGAGCTGAGGGGCGCGTTCGATAGCCGCATCTAGATCGAACTCGCTGAGCGCAATGCCGTTGTGCTCAGCGAGTTTACAGGGCACGTTCTCAAGCCCTTGTGCAAGATGGGCAGTTGCCGGACGTTCGTGCGGCTCGATGTATCCCGCGACGACGTCGACACCTCGCCGCTTGGCGGCGTGGGCGGCTTGAAGCATCGCATAGGTTTTGCCTGCACCAGCAGCGTAGCCAAAGAAAATCTTGAGGTGTCCCCGGCTGGTTCGAGCGTCATCGGCGGCCTCGTCTTTCTCAATTGCCTTGAGGATGAGGTCTGGATTGACGCGAGTGTCCGATGCGTCGCGCTGCATAGCGTAGCCTTTCTGAAACGTTGCCCATGCGTGCATACGCGGTGAGGACGCCACTGTATGCTCGCGAGGTCGAGTATAGGCGCACTGCAGCCGCAATAGTGCTTTCTACCTGCATCTTTACGGCATCTTAAGGTCGTGAGCCCCGGCCCTCACGCCTCTTTAATCTCTAGAAGCGTTTACTGTCCCCAGGCGCTTGCGAGAGCAGGCGTCCGAGACATCGGACCGCGCGTGAAAGGGGCGGTAAATGAACATCCTCATTCCCATCATCGGAGTCGTCTGCATTGGACTCCTTATCTATTACATCTACATTCTGATGAGGAGTGATTCGTAAACTATGGACGCTGCGATTCAGTACATCTTGTACTTTGCCGTGCTCGTCGTCCTGGCCGTTCCGCTCGGTCGGTTCATGGCCCATATCATGGATGGTGAGCATACGTTCCTGTCGCCTGTGATTGCTCCTGTGGAGCGTGGCGTCTATCGTCTGCTTCGCATCGACGCGGCAGAGCAGATGGGGTGTAGGCGCTATCTGGCGAGCGTGCTGGTCTTTTCGGGGATCGGCCTCGTGGCCCTTGTGGCGCTCCAGGCGCTTCAGCCCTTCTTGCCAGGCAATCCCCAGCACCTGCCGGGTGTGTCATGGGACCTGTCGTTCAATACGGCCGCTTCCTTCATAACCAACACCAATTGGCAATCCTATTCCGGTGAGACCACCCTGTCCTACCTTGTGCAGTTCATGGGCCTCACCGTGCAGAACTTCTTGTCCGCCGGCACCGGTATTGCGGTCATGTTCGCGCTGATCCGCGGCTTCCGTCAGGTCAAGGAGCAGGGTCTGGGTTCCTTCTGGGTCGACCTCACCCGCACCGTCCTGTATGTGCTCGTCCCGCTGAACCTCGTGTTCGGCATCTGCCTGGCTGCCGGTGGCGTCATCTCCAACTTCCAGCCGGCTCAGAAGGCTGAGCTCGTAGAGCCCGTCGCTGTCCAGCCTAATGCAGACGGCGGCTGGAGCGTCATCGACGGCGCCCAGATCGAGGGCGATACGGTCAAGGTCGACGGCAAGGTTGTCGAGGGCACGCGCGTGGTCACCGAGCAGTTCCTGCCCCAGGGTCCTGCGGCTCCTCAGGTCGCCATCAAGCAGTCCGGTACCAACGGCGGCGGCTTCTTCGGCGTGAACTCCGCCCATCCGTATGAGAACCCCAGTGCCTTCACCAACATCATCGAGATGACCAGCCTGCTGCTGATCCCGGCTGCCTGCTGCTTCACCTTCGGTATCGGCGTCAAGAACACCAAGCAGGGCAAGGCCATCTTCGCGGCGATGCTTATCCTGCTCGTGGTCTTTACCGGCATCATCGCCGTTAACGAGCATATGGGTACGCCGCAGCTGGCCGATGGCGGAGCGGTCAATATCGAGATGACCGACGGCCAGGCCGGCGGCAACATGGAGGGCAAGGAGAGCCGCTTCGGTATCGCCACCTCCTCCACGTGGTCGGCTTACACCACCGCCGCTTCCAACGGCTCGGTTAACTCCATGCACGACTCCTACACCCCGCTGGGCGGTTTTGTCCAGATGCTCCAGATGGCTCTGGGCGAGGTCGTCTTCGGCGGCGTGGGCTGCGGCCTGTACGGCATGATCGGCTTCGCCATCCTCACAGTGTTCATCGCCGGCCTTATGGTCGGCCGCACGCCCGAGTTCCTGGGCAAGAAGATCGAGCCGGGCGAGATGCGCTGGGCAGTTGTCCTGTGCCTGGCAACTCCGTTTGCCATTCTGGTGTGCTCGGCCATCGCCTGCATGGTGCCCGGTCTTGCCGACCAGCTCAACAATGGTGGCGCGCACGGCTTCTCCGAGGTGCTGTATGCCTTCACCTCATGCGGCGGCAACAACGGCTCGGCGTTTGCAGGTATGAACTGCAACATTCCCTGGATCAACGTCATGCTCGGCCTCGAGATGCTGTTCGCCCGCTTCATGCCCATCATCGGTACGCTGGCTATCGCCGGCTCACTGGCCAAGAAGGGTAAGGTCGCCGAGAGCGCCGGTACCCTGTCTACCACCAACGGCATGTTCGTATTCCTGCTCGTGTTCATCGTTCTGCTGATCGGTGCCCTGAGCTTCTTCCCGGCCCTGGCGCTTGGCCCCGTTGCCGAGTTCTTCCAGATGATTGCGTAAAGGAGGGCGCAGATTTATGACTATGCAAAAAGACATGATGGGCCGCGCGGTCCGCGACTCGTTTGCCAAGCTGGACCCTCGCGTCCAGATTCAAAACCCGGTCATGTTCCTGGTGTGGCTTTCAGCCGTCATGACCTCCGTCCTGGCCGTCGCTTCCATCTTCGGTGTGCAGGACGCGGGTGTGCCCACCTACTATGTGGTCGCCATCGCGGTCATCCTGTGGCTCACCGACCTGTTCTCGAACTTCGCCGAGGCGCTTGCCGAGGGCCGCGGTAAGGCTCAGGCTGATTCCCTGCGTGCGGCCAAGAAGGATGTCGAGGCCCATCGCATCGAGTCCGTTGAGGACAAGGAGCACTTCACCGTCGTTCCCGGCACCGAGCTCACGCGCGGCGACCTGGTGATCGAACGCGCCGGCGAGCAGATTCCCGGCGACGGCGACGTCATCGAGGGCGCTGCCTCCGTTGACGAGTCCGCCATCACCGGCGAGTCCGCCCCCGTGCTCCGCGAGTCCGGCGGCGACCGCTCTGCCGTTACCGGCGGTACCACGGTGCTGTCCGACTGGATCATCGTCAAGATCTCCAGTGAGCCCGGCCAGAGCTTCCTGGACAAGATGATCGCGATGGTCGAGGGTGCCGCGCGCAAGAAGACCCCTAACGAGATTGCTCTGGAGATCTTCCTGGTGGCCCTTTCCATCGTCTTTATTCTGGTCACGCTGGCCCTGTATTGTTACTCCTGCTTCTCGGTCGGTCTTAACGACATGGTCAACCCCACGGCCGTGACCACGCTCGTGGCGCTGCTCGTGTGCCTGGCTCCCACTACCATCGGCGCCCTTCTGTCCGCCATCGGCATCGCCGGCATGAGCCGTCTGAACGAGGCCAACGTGCTGGCCATGTCCGGCCGCGCCATCGAGGCCGCCGGCGACGTCGACATCCTCATGCTCGACAAGACCGGCACCATCACCCTGGGTAACCGCCAAGCCGCCGAGTTCATCCCGGTCGACGGCGTCGATCCCGCGGAGCTGGCCGATGCCGCTCAGCTTTCCTCGCTGGCCGACGAGACCCCCGAGGGTCGTTCCATCGTCGTGCTCGCCAAGGAGCAGTTCGGTCTGCGCGGTCGCACGCTCGAGGATAAGGGTATGGAGTTCATCCCGTTCACCGCGGCAACGCGTATGTCCGGCGTGAACTACGAGGGCAATGAGATCCGCAAGGGCGCTGCCGATTCCGTGCGCACCTATGTGGAGGCAGCCGGCGGTGTGTTCTCCCAGGAGTGCGACGAGGCCGTCGAGCGCATCGCCAAGGCCGGCGGCACCCCGCTGGTCGTGACCAAGAACTGCCGCGTGCTGGGCGTTGTGTACCTCAAGGACATCATCAAGTCCGGCGTTAAGGAGAAGTTCGCCGACCTGCGCAAGATGGGCATCAAGACCATCATGGTGACGGGCGACAACCCGCTCACCGCCGCGGCAATCGCCGCCGAGGCCGGCGTTGACGACTTCTTGGCCGAGGCCACCCCTGAAGGCAAGCTCGAGAAGATCCGCGAGTTCCAGCGTGAGGGCCACCTGGTCGCCATGACCGGCGACGGCACCAACGACGCGCCCGCTCTGGCCCAGGCCGACGTCGCCGTGGCCATGAACACGGGCACCCAGGCTGCCAAGGAGGCCGGCAACATGGTCGACCTCGACTCCAGCCCCACCAAGCTCATCGAGGTCGTGCGTATTGGCAAGCAGCTGCTCATGACCCGCGGTTCGCTCACGACCTTCTCGGTGGCCAACGACGTGGCGAAGTACTTCGCTATCATCCCGGCCCTGTTCTCGCCGATCTATTCGGGACTGGGCGCCCTCAACATCCTGGGCCTCACCAACCCGTTGACGGCCGTGCTGTCCGCCATCATCTACAACGCGATGGTCATCGTCGCGCTAATTCCGGCGGCTCTCAAGGGCGTTAAGTACCGCGAGGTCCCGTCCGGACAGCTGCTGACCCACAACCTGCTCGTGTGGGGTCTGGGCGGCATCGTTGCCCCGTTCGTATTCATCAAGCTCATCGACATGCTGCTCGCGTTCTGCGGCATTATGTAAGTGGAGGTTTGTATGTTCAAAGGTGTTGCATCGCGCGCACTTGGCGTGTTCGCGCTGTTTACCGTTGTCTGCGGCCTGGGCTATACGCTCGTCGTGACCGGCATCGCTCAGGTTGCATTCCCGTATCAGGCGAACGGTTCGCTCATCAAGGTCGACGGCAAGGTTGTGGGTTCCGAGCTCATCGGCCAGAACTTCGATGACGAAGCCCACATGTGGGGTCGTATCCAGAACGTGTCAATTGTCGAAGGCGAAGACGGCGAGCTCATGGCGTATGGTGCCCCGTCCAACCTGTCCCCGGCGAGTGAGGAGTACCGGCAGCTTGTGGACGCGCGCGTCGAGAAGATTCGCGTCTCCAACCCCGACGCCGGCATGGATGCCGTGCCCGTCGACCTGGTGACGTGTTCGGGGTCCGGCCTCGACCCGGAGATCTCTCCGGATGCCGCCGAGTACCAGGTACCGCGCCTGGCGAAGGCCACGGGCAAGAGCGAAGGCGAGGTGCGCGACATCATCGCCCAGTGCACCAAGGGCCGATTCCTGGGCGTCTTCGGCGAGCCCACGGTCAACGTGCTCAAGGTGAACCTTATGCTGGACGGCGCGCTGTAGGTGAGGGAGTGGCGGATGAGGGCATGACTGCCTACCTGGGCCTCTAACTCCATCCCGCCCATCAATTGCGGTGAAATACGGACTGTTTTGGCTGTCAAAAGTCTCATCTACTCCGTATTCCACCGCAACTTTTTTGTGAGGGTCGGGATTGAAGGCGGGGAGTGCGAGCGAGTGCGAATGCGGCGGTTGCTGATACGATAGGTACGTCTGCAAGTGCCGCCGAGCGGCTTAAACGAAAGGAAGCCTGTATGGAGTCCTCCGCCTATCCGATGCTCTTTAGTCCGATCAAGGTCGGTACGACCGAGGTCAAGAACCGCGTCTTTATGCCGCCGGTATCTACCAACCTGGCCGATCACGGCTATGTGACCGACGACTTGGTCGATCATTACCGTGCCCGCGCCAAGGGCGGCGTGGGCCTGATCATCACCGAGGTCGTGACGGTCGAGCCCACCTATACCTATCTACCGGGTGACATGTGCTGCTACGACGACACGTTTATCCCCGGCTGGGAAAAGCTCGCCGCGGCCGTCCACGAGTACGGCTGCAAGATCATGCCGCAGCTCTTCCACCCCGCCTACATGGCCTTTAACATTCCGGGCACGCCGCGCCTGATCGCTCCGTCCTTTGTGGGCCCGTCCTATGCCCGCGAGGCGCCGCGCCCCATCACGGTCGACGAGATCCACGAGCTCACGCATCAGTTTGGTGACGCTGCTGTTCGCATGCAGAAGGCCGGTGTCGACGGCGTCGAGGTCCATGCGGCACACGCCCACGGCATGCTCGGCGGCTTTTTGACCCCGCTCTATAACAAGCGCACCGACGAGTACGGTGGCTCGCTCGACGCCCGCATGCGCTTCCTGCTCGAGGTCATCGCCGAGATTCGCGAGCGCTGCGGCAAGGACTTTATCATCGACGTCCGTATCTCGGGCGACGAGTACACCGATGGCGGCCTGACCCTCAACGACATGATCTATGTCTCGCGTCGCTTGGAGAAGGCCGGCGTCGACATGATCCACGTGTCGGGCGGCACTACCATCAAGCGTGGCTCCGCAATTCCCGCCGCCGGTACGCAGCAGGCCTCGCATGCCGCCTGCTCGCGCGAGATTAAGAAGCACGTCAACATTCCCGTTGCCACGGTCGGCCGCATCAACGAGGCCTGGATCGCCGAGGAGCTGATCGAGGACGGCGCCGCCGACATCTGCATGATGGGCCGCGCCAATCTGTGCGATGCCGAGTTCTGCAATAAGGCGGCTGCCGGCAACGCCGACGAGATCCGTCCCTGCATCGGCTGCCTGCGCTGCCTGAACGGCATCATGTTTGGCAAGCGCATCTCCTGCACCGTCAACCCGGACGTCGAGCGCGACGAGGCCGGCTACGAGCCTGCCGCCGAGGCCAAGAACGTGCTCGTCGTGGGCGCCGGTCCCGCTGGCATGGAGGCGGCCTACATTGCCGCCAAGCGCGGCCATAACGTGGTGCTCGTGGATAAGCAGGACGAACCGGGCGGCGAGATGCGCATCGCGGCCGTTCCGCCGGCAAAGCAGGAGCTCACTCGTGTGATCAAGTACCAGTACCGTCGCCTGGCCGAGGCCGGCGTCACGTGCGTATTTGGCACTGAGCTTACTGCCGAGGACATTCAGCGTGACTACGCCGGCTACGAGGTCGTCCTAGCTTATGGCGCCGAGCCCATCGCTCCGGCCTTCATGCAGGGCTTTAAGCAGGTTATGACGGCTGACGACCTGTTGGGCGGCAAGGCTTTTCCGGGCAAGAAGATCGTCATCGTGGGCGGCGGCACCGTCGGCTGCGAGACGGCCGATTACCTGGCCCCGTTGGTCAACGACCTGTCGCCGGCCAATCGCGATGTCACCGTCATCGAGATGACCAAGACGCTCGCCGCCAACGAGGGCGGTGCCGGCCGCGCGGTGCTCATCACGCGCATGCTCTCCAAGGGTGTCCACGTGCTGACTGAGGCCAAGGTGACCGAGATTACCGAGGATGCTATCAGCTACGAGAAGGACGGCGAGGTCCACACCATCACCGGTGCCGATACGCTGGTGCTTGCCATGGGCTATCGTCCCAATACCAAGCTGGCAGACGACCTGGCTGCAGCCGGTGTTGCCACCCACGTGCTGGGCGATGCCAACAAGTGCGGTAACATTCGCGACGCCATCGGCGATGGCTACAAGGTTGCCTGCGAGCTCTAGTTAACCCTTTGTTGCGTGGGGGCCAGGTTACTTTGCGCTAAGTTGATGCATGTAAACCTGACCCCATTGCACCATTTGATAAAACGCAAGCGCTCGCTGCCTGCGTTTTATCAAAGAAAGATTATTGTCGAGCCTTAAATGCCTTTTGTTTGTGTGCCTTCCGCAATCATATTGCGGTTGTAGACCAGGTGCAGATACATCGCATCGTGAGCGGCGGTGGGGTTGCGCGTCTCAATGGCGTCGGCCACACCGTGGTGCGTGCGGATGGTCTCCTCGACGAACTTTTTTGCCCGTTACGTCGATAAAGAGGGGAACGGATGCCTTGAGCACACCCATCAGACGGGTAACGGCGAGGTTGCCGCCATCCCAGGGCGGCTTCATGGGGTAGCGCCCGTACGCATCGAATTTTTCCTCTCATAGATGTGCGGCACAAAGAGCCCCGAGTTCATACGAGCTCGGGGCTCTTTTCGTTTGGATTTCAGACGTATTGACAGACGAAAACAGTCTGCGTCCGGTATTGAGCCATACGAAAGCGAAATTATGCGTCTTAATTCCGTACGCAAATCAAGACGAAAACAGTTTGCGTCTTATATAAATCAGTACGCAAACGGTTTTCGTCTTATAATACGGTTATGAATGGTACGAAACGAGGGGGTTGTGCATATGGTTGTTAGAGAGAGCCCTACAGTCGAATACAAGGAAAGCGTTACGCCGACGTTTCTTAAAACGGTGAGCGCCTATGCAAACTATGGGACGGGCAAGATTGAGTTTGGCGTTGATGACGAGGGCGTGGTTGTCGGCCTTGCAGATCCGGTCGCAGAGTGTCTCCGCATCGAGAACATGATTAATGACAGCTTGGACCCCGCTCCCCGTTACACGCTCGAGCCCGATGAGAAACACGGGACCGTAATCCTTACGGTTTATGAGGGACAGGACAAACCCTATCGAAGCAAGGGAAAGGCCTACAGGCGAAACGATTCGGCAACGGTGGAGGTCGACCGGTTTGAGTATGGCAGGCTGACGCTCGAAGGCAGCAACGTAACGTTCGACGCGCTCACGTCGGCTCGCCAGGACTTGAGCTTTCATACGCTCGAGCATAAGTGTGTTGAACACCTCGGCATTTCCGAGCTAACGTCGGATATCTTGCGTACGCTCCGCTTGCTCGGCAAGGATGGCTATACCAATGCCGCGGCGATTTTAGCGGATAAGAATGATTTTCCAGGCATCGACTGCGTCCGTTTTGGCGATACCGAGGATGTGATCTTGGATCGCGAGGCGGCGACAAATGTATCCGCAATTGAGCAGGCGGACAGGGCGGTGGCTATGTTTGCACGCTACTACCGTTATGAGCGTATCGAAGGGATGGAGCGCGTCCAAACCGATCGAATTCCTCTTGAGGCATTCCGCGAAGCTGTTGCAAACGCTTTAGTGCATCGGACGTGGGACGTTCGAGCGAACGTTCAAATTGCCCTGTACGATGATCGCGTCGTTGTGACCTCCCCCGGATCGCTGCCCGCCGGTTTGACGACGGAACAATACCTGTATGGGCAGATATCCGTGCTCAGAAACCCCATCGTTGCAGAGGCCTTCTTAAAGCTGGATTACATCGAGAAATTTGGTACGGGAATTGCGCGCATTAGACGTGCCTATCGCGATTCGATCAATCAACCAATTTTTGATGTTCGCGGCGGCATGGTGGCCGTCACATTGCCCGTTACCGATGCCTTTGAAGGGTCCGAGGAAGAGGTCCAGGTTCTCAAGGCCTTGTCGGGCGGGCGAATTATGTCGCGAAGCGAGATTGAAAAACAGACGGGGCTGAGCCGCATGCGGACGTTGGCGGCACTCGAATCTCTGCTTGAACGGAATGCAATCGTAAGGCAGGGAACCGGGCGGGCCACGAAATACGAGCGCTCATAGTCCAAAAGAGCCATGGTACAAGACGGACCCCAAGCCAGCGTTGGCTTGGGGTCCGTTATATCCCGGATGGTAATGGGCCGATTATTGTCAAGTTATAGCAAAGTACAGCGACGTACAGCAAAGTATAGTGAGATATAGCAAGCCGTATAGCGCGCCTTGATTTTCAACCCTTGATTATCAACCGTCCGTATTTCACAGCAACTTATAACAGGCTCGGGGTGCCAATTTGGGGTGCAGTAGTGCTGCGCCACGAAAAGGGCCTATCTACTACGTTTAAGCCGCAGGGGTCAACCATAGTCGGTTTTTTCGAAAATCGACAAGCTGTCTACCTGCGGTTTTGTTTTCACGGTTTTCGGTATGGCCGAGGCTATCCGTGTTAACGTAATAGATGGGCCACTTTTGTGGCAAGGGGGGCCGATCTGCGGGCCAGGGTAGCTAAAAGAGCCCCGTCCCAAAAAGACTGATTGGGAGCTGGGGCGTGTCGATGCGATAGTATTACGTGGTGAAATTCGACAAACCGTGAGCTTCATCCGAGGGCTTTATGGAACAACACCAGCATAATCAGAGCCTGCAAGATCAGGCATACAACGCATTGCGCTCCAAGATCATCTATGCCGAGCTCAAGCCCGGCACGCGCCTTTCGGCGATTGGTCTGGAAAAGGAGACGGGAATCGGGCGCACGCCCATTCGCGAGTCTTTTGTGCGCTTGCGTGAGCAGGAGCTGGTGGAAACGCGTCCCAAAAGCGGCACCTATGTCTCAAAAATCAGCATGGAGCGCGCCGAGAACGCCTGTTTCTTGCGCGAGAAACTCGAGAGAAGCGTGCTCATTAAATGCTGCTCTGCCGTCACGCCCGAGCAAAAGCAGCGGCTCGAGCGGATTCTTGCCGAGTCCGAGTCGCTCGACCATAGCGAAACGCGTCGCTTTTTCGATCTGGACAACCTGTTCCATGAGACGTGTTTTGAGATTGCCGGCCGCCACATGTTGTGGGATTGGATGAAGAGCGTCAACACACATTTTGAGCGATACAACTGGTTGCGTATGGTGTCGCAGGATCTGGATTGGGAGCCGATTCGTCGGCAGCATCGCCGAATTCTCGAGGCCATTAAGAAGGGCGATACCGACGCGGCGAGCTACCTGGCAGAGACGCACCTGCATCTGATGCCCGAGGAACAGGGCCCGGTTATCGCCTTGCATCCCGACTACTTTGAGCTGTCGAAAGACTCGTCAATCTAGCCCATCGCCGCATCTGCTCGAGACACAAAAACGATGCTGCTCACCTACAGCGTTTTGCAACCGAGATTTTTAAAAAATGCCTAAAATGGCTCAGATTGCTGACAATTGGGAAACGGGGTGCGCTATGGCGCAGATGAGGATTAAGGACATTGCCGCCGAGGCGGGCGTGAGCCCGGCCACGGTCTCGCGCTATCTCAATAACCGCCCCGGGCAGATGACCGAGGAGACCCGCGCCCGCATCGCGGCGGTTATCGAGCGCACCGGCTATCGCCCACGTGCCGCCGCACGCAATCTGCGCAGCTCGCGCGCCAACCTCATCGGCGTAATCTTGGCCGACATCGCCAACCCGTTCTCCAGCGCCATGCTCGAAGGGCTTTCCGCCAGCGCCGCCGCGCGCGGCTGCTCGCTCATGACGGCCATTAGCGGCAACGACCCCGCCAAGGAAGCGGAGTCGCTCACCAGACTTATCGATGCCGGCGTGGACGGCCTGGTCGTCAACACCTGCGGAGGCAATGACGAGGCGATCGCCGCGGCAGCGGGACGCCTACCCGTTGTGCTGCTCGACCGCGATGTTGCCGATGGCGGCATCGATCTGGTGACATCTAACAACCGTGAGCTGGTCGCCGGCCTGGTAGACGCCTTGGCTGCTGCGGGCAGCGAGCGTCTGTGCCTGCTTACCGAGGCAAGCGATGACAGCCCCGTGCGTCGTGAGCGCGCTGAGGCGTTTGCCGACGAGCTCTCGCGCCGCGGCCTGGCCGGCGAGGTCGTCACCTTGGCGGACGGTGGTGCCGAGGGTGTCAGTCGCCTGGACGAGACCATCCGCGGCTATGCGGGCAAAAAGCTCGGCCTCATTGCCGTCAACGGCCTGGTCTTCCTGCGCCTGACCGAGGCACTGGCGCAGCTGGGTCCCTCGCTGCCGGCGGGCCTTAAGATCGCAACGTTTGACGATTACCCCTGGAACCACGTGCTCTTTGGCGGTGTGACCACGGCCGCGCAAGACACCCACACCATCGCCGAGCGCGTAATCGAGCGTCTGTCCGAGCGCATCGACGTCGTTACCACTACGGTGGGCGACGCCGCAAAGCTCGCCCCCAAGCGCATCGAGATCCCCGGTCACATCGAACACCGCGCTTCGACCTCGCGCTAGTCTGTGTGATATTATATAGACAATGTCATACAGGAGGTATCCATGGCTGCGTCTGTGCTGAGTGTTCGAGTGGACTCGTCAATTAAAGATTCATTTGCCGAGCTGTGCGAAGAACTCGGCATGACTTCGTCCGTTGCGGTCAATATGTTCATGAGGCAGATGTTGCGCGAGCGCTCGCTGCCGTTTGTGCCTTCACTCGGTAAAAGCTCTGCGAGCGAAAGCGCCGCAGCGGGCATTTTGGATACCGCTCAGATTGAGTCCGCCGTCCGCGAGGCAGCCAGCCCGATTCCCGCCATCAAAACCGTGATCCTATTTGGATCGTATGCCCGTGGCGAGGCGCGTGCAGATAGTGATATCGACTTGCGCCTCGAAGTCGATCGCGAGCAGGGCTTTGGTCTTTTTGCGTTGTCGGCGTTTGGCGAGGCAGTGCGCAAGGAAACCGGAAGGCAGGTGGACCTTGTCTCGAGCGATTATCTTGATGACGATCTTGCCGCGGTAATCGAGCGCGAAGGAGTGATCCTTTATGATCGCGCGTAAGTCAGACGGCCTCCGCGCCCAAGAGGTCTTGGAGGCCATCGCTGAAACGAACGAGCGCATCAAGGCTTTTGATATCACCGAGGACCAGTTTCTGCATGCGAATGACGTGCGGACGAGGGCGTTGGCGGACTCCCTTTTGATGTGCGCGCTTAGGGTGACGGAAGAAGCGGGCAAGTTGTCGGAACGCTCGCAGCGGCTTCATCCCGAAATTGAGTGGCGTGGAATTATCGGCATGAGAAATTACCTCGCGCATGATTACGGCAATGTCGACCGATCGGTTGTTTGGGATGCGGTGACGATGGAGTTTCCGGCGCTGGAACGAGCGTGTAGGCAAATTGTTTCCGAATCCGAGCGATAATCACTTGTCATACCAGCCTGTTCACACACGTTTTTTGAGCGCTTGATACGCTTTAACCCTGCGGAAACATTTTTCTGCGATAGTATCTGCGATATAGACCAGTCGAAACCCGCCCGAAAGAAAGGGGAGCGACATGAACCAGCAGAACATCGATTACGTACTCCGCTCCGTAGAGCAGCGTGATATCCGCTTTGTGCGTCTGTGGTTTGTCGACATTCTCGGCCGCCTCAAAAACTTTGCTATTAGCCCCGAGGACCTCGAGGTCGCATTTGAGGAGGGCATTGGCTTTGACGGCTCGGCCATCGAGGGCTTTGCCACGCCCGAGGAAGCCGATATGCTGGCGTTCCCCGATGCCTCGACCTTCCAGATTCTGCCGTGGCGCCCGAGCCACAACGGCGTCGCCCGCGTGTTCTGCGACGTGTGCACTCCCGATCGCAAGCCGTTTGCCGGCGACCCGCGCGATGCCCTGCGCCGCATGTTCCGCAAGGCCGAGAAGGCTGGCTATCTGCTCAACGTGGGCGCTGAGCTGGAGTATTACTACTTCCCCGACGAGCACACGCCCGAGCCGCTCGACAACGTGGGCTACTTCGATCTTTCGGTGAGCGATGCCGCTCGCGACCTGCGTCGTAACACGGTCCTCACGCTCGAGAAGATGTCCGTGCCCGTGGAGTACACCTTCCACGCCGCCGGTCGCTCACAGCACGGCATGAGCCTGCGCCACGCCGAGGCCCTGAGCATGTCCGACGCCATTACCACGGCCAAGCTCATCATTAAGCAGCAGGCTTACGAGAGCGGCTGCCACGCCTCCTTTATGCCCAAGCCGCTGGCGGGCGAGGACGGCAGCGCCATGTTTTTGCATCAGTCGCTGTTCGACCATGACGGCAACAACGTCTTTTGGGGCGAGGGCGACGAGAAGTACCATCTCTCCGACGTCGCCAAGCACTATATGGCCGGTATCTTGGCGCACGCGCGCGAGATTAGCGCCATCACCAACCCCACGGTCAATTCGTACAAGCGCATCACCACGGGCGGCGACTCCGTGCCGCAGTACGCCACGTGGGGCCTGCGCAACCGCGCAAGCATGATCCGCATCCCGGTCTACAAGCCCGGCAAGCAGCTTTCCACACGCATTGAGCTTCGCAGCCCCGATCCCATGGCTAACCCGTATCTGGTCAACGCCGTCACGCTGGCGGCTGGTCTCGACGGCATCGAGCGCAAGCTGGAGCTCCCGCCCGAGGCAACGGCCGAGACGCTCAAGCTCACCGGCCGTCAGATGCTCGAGGCCGGTTACGCGCCGCTGCCGCGCTCGCTCAAAGAGGCGCTCGACGTGTTTGAGGACTCGCAGTTTATGAAGGATGCCCTCGGCGAGCACATCCACAGCTTCTTCCTCAAAAAGAAGCGCGACGAGTGGCATAAGTTTGAGTCTACGATCACCGAGTGGGAGATCAAGCACTACCTGGCGAACTCCTAATCGCGCTGGCTTGTTCCAGTACGATTGAGCTCATTTCTTTGGAGGCCGATATGTCCGAAAAGAGTGCCCTGTTCATGGCGCGCACGACGCGCTTCCACGAGTTTGCCCGCAGCCTGACGACCACCCTGGGTGTCGAGGTGAGCCTGGCCACTCCCGATTCGCCAACTGCGGCGCATGACTTTGACCTGCTGATCCTCGATTCCGATGGCATCCGCAGCGACCGCATCGACCAGATTGCCAAGTGGCTTGACGATCGCGGCGGTGTCCCCATGCTGGTGATCGTCGACGACGAGGCGCTCGGCACCCTGCGCCTGCCGAATCACGCGCATGCCGACTTTGTATGCCCCACGGCGACGCCCAATGAGCTCAAGGCTCGCGCGCAGCGCCTGATGGGCGAGGTGGAGACCGTCACCGCCGACGATGTGCTCAATATCGATAACCTCGAGATTAACCTGGCTACCTACCAGGTGACACTCGATAACGAGCCCATCGACCTGACGCTGATGGAGTACTCGCTGCTGAGCTTTTTGGCGACGCACCCCAACCGCGCCTACAGCCGCGAGGTGCTGCTGCACCGCGTGTGGGGCTTTGAGTACTGCGGCGGCACGCGTACCGTCGACGTGCACATTCGACGCATCCGCTCCAAGGTGGGCCCGCAGATCGCGGCACACATCACCACCGTCCGCGGCGTGGGATACCTGTTTAAGGACTAGATTTCCACCACAAAGGGGACAGGCACCTTTGTGGTGGTTTTGCCGCAGGTGCGGGTTCCCTTCGAGTTTGCAGCAGAACTTAAGCCTTCCTAAAAGATTGCGTTCTCGTACACGTACGCCCGCATATTGGGGTACAACTCAACGTGAACAATGATGGCCCGCCACATGTTTGGCGGGCCTTTGGTTATTTGACGAAAGGATCGCAGCTATGAGCGAGAACGATTCCCAGCGTCCCCAGGACGCGGGCAACGCCGGCGAGACCCAACAGCAGCCGCGCGTGCAGGTGGAGTCGACGCCTGCCGACGGCAACAACATTCCCTACGTGCAGGCCTACGATACGCAGACCGGCAAGCCGCTGGGCGGTCAACAGGTCGTGAACAAGCACACGGTGGTCAAGACCAAGACCAAAAAGCTGCCGATCTTTATTACAGCGCTTGCCGGCTGCGCCTGCGGCGCCCTGCTGGTCATCGCACTCATTATGAGCGGCACGCTCGATATCGGCGGTGGCAAGAATGCCGTGACGGCGGGCGCTTCGGGTTCGTCGACGCAAAAGATCACGATCGACTCCGAGGACACCACGCTGGCCGAGGCCGTTTCTGCCAAGGCCCTGCCCTCCGTCGTTTCCATCACCGCCACGTCGAGCGGCAGCCAGAATGGCTCGCTTTCGCAGTCTGCCGATGAGTCGGACAACTCGGGCAGCGTCGGTTCGGGCGTTGTGCTCGATACCGAGGGCCACATCCTCACCAACAACCACGTGGTCGATGGCTATGACCAGTACGTGGTGACCATGGACGACGGCACCACCTACGAGGCCGAGTTCGTGGGCAACGATGCCTCGAGCGACCTGGCCGTCATCAAGCTCAAGGACGCCGACGCCTCCAAGCTCACGCCGATCGAGATCGGTGACTCTTCCAAGCTCAACGTGGGCGAGTGGGTCATGGCGATCGGTTCGCCGTTTGGCAACGAGCAGTCTGTCTCCACCGGTATCGTCTCGGCGCTGTATCGCTCCACGGCCATGAGCTCTACCAGCGGTAACACCATCTATGCCAACATGATCCAGACCGATGCCGCCATCAATCCGGGCAACTCCGGCGGCGCGCTCGTCAACGACAACGGCGAGCTCGGGGGTATCAACTCGCTTATCGAGAGCTACTCGGGCTCCAGCTCGGGCGTGGGCTTTGCCATTCCGGTTAACTACGCCAAGAACATTGCCGACCAGATCATCGACGGCAAGACGCCGGTGCATCCGTACATGGGCGCTACGCTTTCGAGCGTCAATGCGCTCAACGCCCGCACCAACAAGCTGAGCACCGATAGCGGCGCGTACGTGGCAAGCGTCGTCGAGGACGGTCCTGCCGCCAAGGCTGGCATTCAGGAGGGCGACGTCATCACCAAGCTGGGCGACGACGAGATCACGAGCGCCGATGGCCTGATCATCGCGCTGCGCAGCCACGAGGTGGGCGAGAAGGTCGAGATCACGCTCATGCGCGGCAAGGAAGAGAAGAAGGTCACCGTCGAGCTGGGCTCCGACGAGGAGCTGCGGAACC
>URUW01000013.1 GCA_900551205.1 uncultured Collinsella sp.
GCGCTCGGGGATCGATGACTTACAGGTGCGAGATGATCAGTTCCATCTTGCCTTCGAGGTCGATGGAGGTGACGGTGCTGGGGGCCAGGAGGTGGCTTCCCTTGTGGACGGGGTCGCCGCAGACGGTGCCTTCGCCGTCGATGACCGACAGGCACATGAAGGGCCAGCGCTGCTCGAGGGTCTTGCTGCCGTCGACGCGCACGCGATCGACGGTGTAGCAGGGGTTGGACTCGAGCTCGGTCACGCCGTCGACCTCGGGCGCGGCCACGGTGCCGTCGGTCGGCGCCTGAACATCAAAATCGATGCAGTCGAGGCTCTGCTCAATATGCAGCGGGCGCAGCTTGCCGTCGGTGCCGGGGCGGTCGTAGTCGTACAGGCGATAGGTCACATCGCTCGACTGCTGCGTCTCCAAAATGAGCGTACCGGTCTTAATAGCGTGCACGGTACCGGAGTCAATCTGGAAAAAGTCGCCCTTGTGAATCGGCAGCACGTTGAGCATGTCGTCCCAGCGGCCATCTTCGATCATCTGCGCTGCCTCGGCGCGGTCCTTGGCGCGCTGGCCGACGATGATCGTGGCACCGGGCTCGCAGTCCAGCACATACCAGCACTCGGTCTTGCCCAGGCTGCCGTTCTCGTGCTCGGCAGCGTACTCGTCGTTGGGGTGAATCTGGATCGAAAGGTCGTCCTTGGCGTCCAGAATCTTAATGAGCAGCGGGAACTCCTTGCCCTCGCAGTTGCCAAAGAGCTCACGGTGCTCGGCCCACAGCCACGACAGCGTGTGGCCGGCATACGGGCCCTCCGCAATCTGGCAGTCGCCGTTGGGATGGGCCGAGATGGCCCAGCACTCACCGATGGGACCCTCGGGAATGTCGTAACCAAATACGGTTTCGAGCTGGCGGCCGCCCCAGATCTTCTCGTGGAAGATCGGCGTCAGTTTAATCAAATCGGACATGTTCATACCCCCATGGTGTTGTGCGGTTGCCCACTCTAAACGAGCCATAACGAGCGCCCGCATGACTACAAAACTATGCCAACGTTACGTTGTGCAGCTCAAAGCGGTCACCAACGTTGCGCGAGATCGAATGCTCAAAGGCGGTGCCGCTATCCAAAAAGCCAATCTGGTTGAGCTCGAGCAGGGGAGAGCCGGGTTTGGTGTCCAGGCGCTCAGCCTCTTCCTCGGTTGCCGCTACGGCGCGAATGGTGCGGTGGAAGCTCGAAATCTTCAGCCCGCATTGCTCGCGGATGAAGCTGTAGACCGATCCATACAGGTCTTTCTTTTTAAGGCCCGGAATCAGCTCGAGGGGCATGTAGGTGTACTCGATAACGATGGGCTTCTCGTCGACCTGGCGCACGCGCACGATGTGATAGGCAAAGTCATCCTCGGCAATTCCCAGCTGAGTCGCAACCTCTGCCGGCGGATTGACAATCGAGAAATCGTAGACCACCGAGGTTACCTTCTCCCCGCGGTGCTCATACGAAAAGCCCTGGGCGCGGTCGTTCTTGCCCTGGAAAAACGCCTTGTCGGGAAGCCCCGCCGTGTCTTTAACGTAGGTGCCCGATCCGCGCCGGCTGGTAACAAGACCCTCTTCGGTGATCTGCTCGATAGCTCGTTTGACGGTGATTTTGGAAACGCTATAGAGCTCACAGAACTCAACGACGGTGGGTAGCTTGTCGCCCGGTTTAAGAGCGCCATCCTCGATGCTTCGACGGATATCTGCAGCTATCGCCTCGTATTTGGGAATCATGGAACCTCCTTTCCGACATATAAGAATACGCAAGTAAGTATAACCCACAACGAGGCACCCATATTACTTTTATATAAGAAGTCCGAGAAAGAAAAAACAAAAAGACGCTTTACTTTAGAAATTAGAGCGCTATAGTTGTACGCAACGAACGGAACCCTGCCGCCGGCAGGGCCGACCGTTTGGGGACGGTTTTGTTTTGGCGGGCTGGATATCTGGATAACCGGTGCGCGCCCGCGCCGGATAACTTGCCAAAGCAAACCCGTCTCCAACCGAAAGCTCTAGACACGAAAGCGAGGACTTTGATGGCTCAGTATCAGCTGCCCCGTGACTTCTTCTTTGGCGCCGCTATGTCCGGCCCGCAGACTGAGGGTCAGTGGAACCAGGGCGGCAAGCTCGAGAACCTGTGGGATACCTGGTCCATCCAGGATCTGGATTCGTTCTATAACCGCGTTGGCTCTTATGCTGGCAATGACTTTATGGCTAAATACCAGGAGGACCTTCGCATTTTGAAGGACTTGGGCCTGGATACCTACCGCACCTCCATCCAGTGGAGTCGCCTGCTCGATGCTAACGGCAACCTCAATGAGGAGGGCGCCGCGTGGTATCACGAGCTGTTCCGTGCCTCTCGCGAGGCCGGCCTGGAGCCGTTCGTCAACCTGTACCACTTTGACATGCCCACCTACCTCTTTGACCGTGGTGGTTGGGAGAGCCGTGAGGTCGTCGAGGCGTACGCTCATTACGCCGACGTTGCCTTCCGCGAGTTTGGCCAGGAGATCAAGTACTGGTTCACCTTTAACGAGCCCATCGTCGAGCCCGAGCAGCGCTATCAGGAGGGCGTGTGGTACCCGCAGCTCCATGACTATAACCGCGCCCGCACCGTGCAGTATCACATCTCGCTGGCGCACGCGCTGGCCGTGGCCAACTATCGTAAGGCCTATGACGAGGGCGCTATTCGCGCCGATGCCAAGATCGGCATGATCAACTGCTTTACCCCGGTCTACACCAAGCAGAACCCCAGCGAGGCAGACCTCGAGGCCGTGCGTATGACCAGCGGCATCAACAATCGCTGGTGGCTCGACCTTATTACCAAGGGCGAGCTTCCCGCCGACGTGCTCGACAGCCTGGCCGAGGGCGGCGTTAAGCTCCCGTTCCGTGCCGGCGACCAAGAGATTCTCAAGCAGGGTGTTGTCGACTGGCTCGGCTGCAACTACTACCACCCCACGCGTGTTCAGGCGCCGGCGAGCAAGGTCGACCAGTACGGCCTGCCGCACTTTGCCGACGAGTACGTATGGCCCGACGCCGTTATGAACGAGAGCCGCGGCTGGGAAATCTACCCGCAGGGCCTCTACGACTTTGGCATGGACTGCGCTAAGAACTACCCCGATCTTGAGTGGTTTGTATCCGAGAACGGTATCGGCATCATGGACGAATACAAGAACCGTGACGCCGAAGGAACCATCCAGGATGACTACCGCGTCGACTTTGTGCGCCAGCACCTGGAGTGGGTCGCCAAGGCAATCGCCGAGGGCGCCAAATGCCGCGGATACCATTACTGGGCCGTCATCGATAACTGGTCTTGGGCCAATGCCTTTAAGAACCGTTACGGCTTTGTCGAGGTCGACCTCATGGACGGCTACAAGCGCCGCCTTAAGAAGTCGGCGGCCTGGCTCAAACAGGTCGCCACGACCCACGTGGTTGATTAGCGACCGGGCGAACGCCCAGACCGCGCGCCGCCGCGCGCAAAACATGGCACATCTGGTGGCAGAGGGCGACAGACCACCGTGCGCATAGGAAAAGGCCGGATTTGAAAGTTAGGAGCAATCATGGCCAGTGACAACGGAAAGAGCTTCCTCGACAAGTTTGCCGAGGTCTCTGCGAAGGTGGGAAACCAGGTTCACCTGCGTTCCCTGCGCGATGCCTTCGCGACCATCACGCCGCTCTATATCCTTGCGGGTATCGCGGTTCTTATTAACAACGTCGTGTTCCCCCTGTTCCCGCTCGATGCAGCGGGCCTTGCCAACCTTCAGACCTGGGGTTCGGCAATTACGCTGGGCACCCTCAACGTCTCTGCCATTATCTTGGCCGGATTGATTGGCTACAGCCTCGCTAAGAACGAGCGCTTCGATAACCCGCTTGCCTGCGTGGTCGTCGCCATCTCTGCTTTCGTCATCATGATGCCGCAGCAGATCACCGCCACGCTTGCCGCCACGAGCCCGCTGCTCACCGACAAGATCACCTCTGCCGAGGTCACGGGCGCCCTTTCGACTGCCAACACCGGCACCAACGGCCTGTTCGCGGCTATCATCATCGCCCTGCTCTCCGTCACGCTCTTCATTAAGATTTCCGGCGTCGAGAAGCTTAAGGTCAAGCTGGGCGAGGGTGTGCCTCCCGCGGTCTCCAACTCCTTTAACGTCATGATCCCGATGCTGCTCAACCTCTCGATCTTCGCCATTGCCGCGGCTCTGCTCGCCGTGTTTGCCGGCACCGATCTGTGCACCATCATCTCCACGTGCATTTCCAACCCGCTCAAGAGCATCATGAACGCCGGTCCGTGGGCTGTTATCCTCATCTACACTCTTGCGAACCTGCTGTTCTGCGTCGGCATTCACCAGTCCACCATCTCTGGCGCTACCGTCGAGCCGATCCTGACCATGCTCATCGTCGACAACATGGCTACCTTTGCCGCCGGCGGCACCATCCAGCCCGATCACTACATGAACATGCAGATCGTCAACAGCTTCGCCCTTATCGGCGGCTCGGGCTGCACCCTCATGCTCCTGCTCGATACCTTCCTGTTCTCTAAGAACAAGGCTTCCAAGACCGTTGCCAAGATGGCTATCGTTCCTGGCTTGTTTAACATCAACGAGCCGGTCATCTACGGTTACCCCGTCGTGTACAACCTGCCGCTCATGATTCCGTTCGTGCTTCTTCCCGACCTGTTCATCGGCATCACCTATGGCCTGACCTGCGCGGGCATCATCAGTCCCTGCATCGCCCAGGTGCCTTGGACCATGCCTCCCGTCATTAACGCCCTGCTTGCCACGGGCTTTGACTGGCGCGCCGGCGTGTGGCAGGCCCTCGAGCTTGTCATCGGCATGGCTGTCTACCTGCCTTTTATGAGGATCTCCGAGAAGGCCATCGCCAAGCAGGAGGCCCTTGCCGAGCAGAACGCCTAAACGGTTCGTTTTCCCTTCCACCGTTGCGGGCACCGGTACGCGGTGCCGATGCCCGCGGCTCTCCTCTTGTGTGAAGACGCAGGGGGTGGGTACAGTAGCCGCAAGGAATAAAACCAGTTGTCGTCTGCGCGCCGCGCAGTTATAAGGAGGAAACCATGAAGAAGATCATGCTCTGCTGCAATGCCGGTATGTCCACGAGCCTGCTGGTCCAGAAGATGCAGTCCGAGGTCGCAAGCCGTGGTCTGGACATCGAGGTCGAGGCCCGTCCTATGAACGAGGCTCACGATCACCTGGACGAGTGCGATATCTTGCTGCTCGGCCCGCAGATTGGCTACACCAAGGGCGATTTTGAGAAGGAGGCCGCTGGCCGCTTCCCGGTTGAGGTCATCAACATGGTCGACTACGGCCGCATGAACGCTGCTGGCATCATCGACCACTGCGTCAGCGTGATGGGCTAGGTGCAGCGCATGGAGGATATGAACGAGCTGCAGATGACCTGCTTCGAGATCATCAGTTTCGTCGGAACCGCCAAGAGCATGTACATCAATGCCGTGCAAAAGGCCAAGGAGGGCGATTTTGACGCCGCCGAGGAGCTTATTAAGCAGGGCGACGAGGCTTACAACGGTGGCCACGATGTCCATATGGGGCTCCTTAAAAAGGAGGCCAACGGCGAGCGTAACGGCGAGGCCCCGCTGATTCTGCTGCATGCCGAGGACCAGATGGCCGGCACCGAGACCATGCGCGTCATGGCGACGGAGCTCATCGAGGTCCACAAGCTGCTGCAGGCGCTTAAGGCCTAGTCGGCGTTATCGCCGCGATGGACCGCGGTCCAACAGACAACACAGTCCCTTTGACGGGCGCCGGGAGTCTCCGCCTCCCGGCGCCCTTATATTTGGCGAAGGCCCTGCGCGACCTTTTGAGCGGTCGTTTGCGTTTTCCCAGATAAAACCTGCCAAAACAAACCTGTCCCTTTTTGGCAGGTTTTTGTCTTGGGAGCGGTACCATACAGGCAATGTTTAAACGAGAAAGGTGGGCTCCCATGGAACCTAAGCAGTACTATATCGGCATCGACGTCGGCGGCACTTCGGTTAAGGAGGGCCTGTTCGACGAGGACGGCAACCTGCTTGCCAAGGCCAGCGTGCCCACGCCTCCCATCGTTGATGCTGCGGGCTTTGCCGCGGTGACCGAGGCTATCGACCAGGTGGTCGCCAAGGCGCAGATCCCGCGTGCCTTTGTGGCGGGCATTGGCCTGGCCGTTCCGTGCCCCATTCCGGCTTCGGGCGATGCCAAGGTCAAGGCCAACATTGCCATCAACCTGCCCGAGCTTAGGATCGCCATCCAGGAGCACTGCCCCGACGCGGTCGTTAAGTACGAGAACGATGCCAACGCCGCTGCCATGGGCGAGGCCTGGCTCGGTTCTGCCAAGGGCGTGCAGAACGTGGTGATGGTCACCATCGGTACCGGCGTGGGCGGCGGCGTTATCGTCAACGGCGACGTGGTGTCGGGCGTTGTGGGCGCCGGCGGCGAGATTGGCCACATGTGCCTGAACCCCGAAGAGGAGCGCACCTGCGGCTGCGGCGGCCATGGCCACCTGGAGCAGTATTCCAGCGCCACCGGCGTGGTGAGCAACTACCTTGCCGAGTGCAAGAAGGCAGGCGTCGAGCCCATCGAGCTCACCGGGCCTTCTGATTCCAAGGACGTGTTCCAGGCCTGCCGCGAGGGTGACAAGCTCGCGCTGGCAGCTGCCGATACCATGGCCGACTATCTCGGCCGCGCCCTGGCGCTTATTGCCAACGTGGTCGATCCCGAGATGTTCCTGATCGGCGGCGGTGCTTCCGCTTCGGCCGATGTCTACCTCGACAAGGTCCGCGAGCACTTTAAGCAGTACGCGCTCTCCGCCTCGCGCGAGACGCCCATTAAGGTCGCTTCGCTCGGCAACGACGCCGGCATCATCGGTGCCGCTTACGTAGCCCTGCGCGCCGCCGGCAAATAGCCGGTGCGGGGGCAGGTGGTGAAAGGGGGACAGGCTTCGTCCCTGACCTCGCCTCAGCGCTTGCCCCAAATTGTGCCGCGACCCTTCCGTCTCATAAGGTTCGGCGTCAGCGTGCTACCATAGCTACGTCCAAGTACACATATCAAGTGGAGGATATCCATGGCAAACGTTCTTGTCTTTGGTCACCAGAACCCCGATAACGACGCCATCATGAGCGCCGTCGTCCTGTCCCAGCTGCTCAACCAGGTTGAGTATGCCGGCAACACCTACGAGGCCTGCGCCCTTGGTCAGCTTCCGGCCGAGTCCGCCAAGCTGCTTGCCGACGCCGGCATTGCCGAGCCCCGCGTGATCGAGTCCGTCGAGGCCGGCCAGCTCGTCGTCCTCACCGACCACAACGAGTCCGCCCAGTCTGTCGCCGGCCTTAAGGACACCACGGTCTTTGGCGTCGTCGATCATCACCGCATCGGCGATTTCGAGACCGCCGGCCCGCTGCACTACATCTGCCTGCCCTGGGGTTCCAGCTGCACCATCGTCACCAAGCTCGCCGGCGTGCTCGGCGTTGAGCTTTCCGACGTCCAGGCCAAGCTGCTGCTCTCGGCCATGATGACCGACACGCTCATGCTCAAGAGTCCCACCACCACCGATGTCGACCGCGCTGTCGCCGCCAAGCTCGGCGAGCAGGTGGGTGTCGACCCGGTCAAGTTTGGCATGGAGGTCTTCCTCACCCGTCCGTCCGGCTCCTTCACCGCAGCCGAGATGGTCGGCAACGACATCAAGATGTTCGAGCCCGCCGGCAAGAAGCTGCTCATCGGCCAGTACGAGACCGTCGACAAGAGTCGTGCGCTCGGCATGATCGACGAGATCCGCGAGGCCATGCGCGCCTACGCCGCCGAGAAGGGCGCCGACGGTATTGTCCTGTGCATCACCGACATCATGGAGGAGGGCTCGCAGGTCCTGCTCGAGGGCGAGACCGAGGCCGCTCAGAAGGGCCTGGGCATTGCCGATGAGCACGACGGCGTCTGGATGCCGGGCGTCCTCTCCCGTAAGAAGCAGGTCGCTGCCCCCATCATGGCCGCCTGCTAGGTTTAGTTGACCAAACGCCACGACCGGATCGCGGACGCCCCGCGCTCCGGTCGTTTTTTGTGCACGGCGCCGCGTCGTCTCCCGGACAGGTGCGCCCGTGCCGTTGAGCAAATAATGTTCAACCTGTGGTTCCGCTTTTCGGCCACGCCTGCGTGCTTGTCGTGCAGGGTAGGCTAGATGCAAGCGTAATACGTTAGAGCGCGGCGCCGCCATCTGGGCGGGCCGTGCTTTTTTAAGACGGGAGCTTTCCCGTGAAAGGAGCCGCCCATGGCAGCAACTGAGCAGCTGTTCAATGTTCGTGAGCGCAAGCGCTTTGAACGTCACGACATTTGGGAGCGCATTGCCGAGAACGGCACGATTTCCGCCGCCGTCATGGTCTTCGCCGCTATCGCCGCCGTTATCTGCGCCAACACCGATGCCTACGAGGCCATCCATCACTTTTTGGAGACCCCGCTGTATGTGGGTCTGGGCAACCTTACGGCCGGTCTCACCGTTGAGCTTTTCGTCAACGACTTCCTCATGGCGATTTTCTTTTTGTTGGTGGGCATTGAGCTTAAGTACGAGATGACGGTCGGCGAGCTCAAGAATCCGCGTCAGGCCATGCTTCCCATGCTGGCGGCCGTGGGCGGTGTCGTCGTTCCCGCCTGTATCTATCTGATCTTTAACCATGCCGGCGCGCACAACGGCTGGGCCATTCCCATGGCAACCGATATTGCCTTTGCGCTGGGCGTGCTGTCGCTTTTGGGCAATCGCGTGCCCAACGGCGTGCGCGTGTTCTTCTCGACGCTCGCCATCGCCGACGACCTGATCTCCATCGCCGCCATCGCCATTTTCTACGGTCAGAGCCCCAATCCGTTTTGGTTGGGCGCCGCCGCGCTTGTGACCTGCGCACTCGTGTGGCTCAACAAGACGCAGCATTACCGCCTTGCCCCGTATTCGGTACTGGGTCTGCTGTTGTGGTTCTGCATGTTCAAGAGCGGCGTACATGCCACGCTTGCCGGCGTCATCCTGGCCTTCACCATCCCGGCCAAGTGCGGCGTCAAGCTCGATAGTCTCACCGATTGGCTGGGCGAGTGCCTGCCGCTGCTCGATGACCGCTACGACGACGAGGCACACATCCTGGGCCAGCATGACTTTACCGTCTCGACTACCAAGGTCGAGCGCGTCATGCACCGCGTGACCCCGCCGCTCATCCGCATGGAGTGTCTGATCTCCACGCCGGTCAACTTTGTGATCCTGCCGATCTTTGCGTTCGTGAACGCACAGGTTCGCCTAGTGGGCGTGGACATGAGCACGCTGCTCACCGACCCGGTGACGCTCGGCGTGTACTTTGGCATGCTGCTGGGCAAGCCGATCGGTATCTTTGGCATGACGTTTGCCCTGGTTAAGCTTAGGGCCTGCGAGCTGCCGCGCAATGTCAACTGGCACATGATTGCCGGTGTGGGCATTCTGGGCGGTATCGGCTTTACCATGTCGATTCTCATCAGCGGCCTTGCCTTCCCGACGGCCCAGTTTGAGGTTCTTGCAGCCAAGGCCGCTATTCTCGCCGGTTCGGTCACCGCAGCCGTGCTCGGCATGATCTACATGAGCGTGGTCTGCAAGCATCCCTCGCCCAAAGACGAGTAAGAGCGCGAAAACCGGCTCCAGAACCGATTCGGGCGCGTTCAAAATGCGGATTCGGGCGGTGCTTGCCGCCTGCCAGACACGCCAGTGGTCAAAAAACGCCGTTTGTGAGTACTGTCACAAACGGCGTATCATTTTAGGTGCGGAAAATAATGAACAAAGTTATAAGAACTGTACGTTAATGAGTGACCATCGACTTCCAATTTGGCGCTAGCTGACGGTGATTAGGGAGTTTCAAGTCGAGTTTTGCCGATTTCGACCAAGAAACGCTGCTACTAAAAAGGTGACAGTACTCATATTTGCCCTTTTTTGGCCACAAGCCCTAAAACAAGCCTCGCCAGGGTCGGGAAACGGGCCAAATGCCGGCCTCGAGGCTTATTCCACCGTTCCGTAGACGGCGCCCCAGCCGTGGGCGGCCAAGGCGGAGTTGAGCTGGTCGCAAAGTGACTGGCGATCGTAATAGCCGGGCGGCAGCAGGTTGACGATTTCCATGAGGTCGGGCGCCAGGTCCAAGATTTCGGCCTGTACGATCAGATCCAGGCGGTCGATGGCGTGGCGGTCGTAAAACAGTCCGTCGACCAGGCGCTGCAAGTCGCCGAATTCCTCGGCCTGAAACGATCCGTACTCCATAGTGCCTCCTTGGGCGCCCCACGCCGGCATGCGCGGCGATTCGTAATTGATTGCGATGAACTTAATCTATCACGGCTTCATAACGTTGCGGCGGTGGCGGTCTATACTTAGACGAACTGCAACGTACCGCTTCGCGAAAGGTCGCACCCATGCAGACGATCTACCAGAAGATGGAAACCACCGAACTCGATACCGCCATCGAGGCGCTCAAGACCGAGGTCGCCGAGGTCAAGGCCAAGGGCCTGGCGCTCGACATGGCCCGCGGCAAGCCGTCGCCCTCCCAGGTGGACATCTCGCGCCCCATGCTCGATATCCTCAATGCCGACGCCGATCTGCACGACGGCAACGTCGATTGTTCCAACTACGGCTGCTTTGAGGGCATTCCCTCGGCACGCAAGCTGGCGGGGGAGTTCCTGGGCTGCCCCGCCGAGCAGACGCTTGTGCTGGGTTCGTCGAGCCTTTTGATCGAGCATGACATCGCCGGCATGTTCTGGCGTTGTGGCTCGTGCGGCAGCGAGCCCTGGGACGCCTACGAGGCCGCGCACGACGGCAAGAAGGTCAAGTTCCTGTGCCCCGTTCCCGGCTACGATCGCCACTTTGGCATCACCGCCGACTTGGGTATCGAGAACGTCCCCGTCGCGATGACCGACAACGGCCCCGACATGGACGAGGTCGAGCGCCTCGTTGCCGCCGACGATTCCATCAAGGGTATCTGGTGCGTGCCCAAGTATTCCAACCCCACGGGCATCACCTTTAGCGAGGACACCGTGCGCCGCCTGGTTGAGATGCCCACGGCCGCGCCCGATTTCCGCATCTTCTGGGACAACGCCTACTGCGTGCACGACCTGTACGACGAGACCGACGAGCTCGCAAACATCTTTGACCTCGCTCGCGCGGCGGGCACCGAGGATCGCGTGGTGGCCTTTGCCTCGACGTCCAAGATCACCTTCCCGGGCGCCGGCATCGGCTTTATCGGTGCGAGCCCCGCGGTTATCGCCGAGTTCTCCAAGCGCCTGAAGGCCGGTCTCATCAGCGCCGACAAGCTCAACCAGCTGCGTCACGTGCGTTTCCTTCCCACCATCGAGGCGGTCAAGGAGCACATGAAAAAGCATGCCGAGTTCCTGCGCCCGCGCTTTGAGGCCGTTGAGCGTAAACTCACCGAGGGCTTGGGTAACACGGGTTGCGCCACTTGGACTCATCCCCATGGCGGCTACTTTGTGAGTTTCGATGGCCCCGAGGGCTCGGCCCAGAAGGTCGCCGCGCTTTGTGCCGACCTGGGCGTCAAGCTCACGCCGGCTGGTGCCACCTGGCCTTATGGCAAGGATCCGCGCGACACCAACATCCGCATCGCGCCGAGCTATCCCACGGTCGAGGACCTGGAGGCTGCGCTCGATGTGCTGGTGCTGGCTGTCAAGCTCGTCGCTGCCGAGCTTGCGCGTGCCGAGCGCGCCTAACGCGTAGGGCCCCGCAAGTCCGCGCCTAGTACTATCCGCACTTTCGATACGTAAAGGAGCGTATACATGGATTTGGGTATTTCCACCAACCCCACGCCAGAGCTCTACACCATTAAGGTGACCGGTGAGATCGATATCTCTAACGCCGATAGCCTGCGCAATGCCATCGACCTGGCGCTCGAGCAGCCCACTGAGGCCGTTGAGCTCGATTTTGCCCAGGTGAGCTACATCGATTCGACGGGCATTGGCGTGCTTGTGGGCGCCGCACACCACGCAGCTGATCATGGTAAGCGTTTTAGCTGCGTCAACGTGCAGCCCCCGGTGATGCGCGTGGTTCAGCTGTTGGGCGTCGACCAGGAGATTTCGATCACCGCTGCATAATCTTTGCCCCCAAAAGGGCGTGCCGTTTGGCATATGTTTGTGATGCGCTCGGACGTTTTGGCGTCCGGGCGCTATACTTGACCGAATGAATAGACGAGTTCCGGCCGAATGGCGCGGTGCGGGCTCGACTCACATCGAGCCTTGGAGGTATGTGTGTTTGGTATTGGAGAGGGTGAGCTCGCGATCATCGTGGTCTTCGGCTTTTTGCTGTTTGGCCCGGATAAGCTCCCGCAGATGGGCCGCACGATCGGCCGTGCCATCCGTCAGTTCCGCGAGACGCAGGAAAAGATGACGGCCGTTGTTCAGTCCGAGATTATCGATCCGGTGAGCGAGGCCGCGTCGGCCCCGGTCAAGCCCAAGAAGACTGCTGCGACCGACGACGATTCCGATGTGGACGAGGATGCCGCCGAGACGGCAGCGCCCGCCAAGAAGGAGACCTTTGCCGAGCGTCGCGCCCGTCTTGCTGCCGAGAAGGCCGCAAGCGAGGGTGCTGCTGAGGGCGAAGGCGCTGTTGATGAGGCCGAGGGTACAGAGCCTGCTGCTGCCGTCGAGCCCGAGCCTGCTGCAGAGCCCGAGCCCGAGCCGGCAGAGCCCACGACGGCTGACCTCTACGCCCGTCGTCCCCGCAAGCGCAAGGCCGTCGTCGACCAGCTCGCTCGCGAGCTCGAGGTCGAGGACGATGCCGAGGCTGCTGCCGCCGACGCCCCGAAGGGAGGCGATGAGTAATGCCGATCGGACCTGCGCGCATGCCGCTCTTCGATCACCTGGGAGAGCTCCGTCGCCGCCTGACCATCGTGGTCGTTTCGGTGTTTGCCGCCGCCATCGTGCTGTACTTTGCCACGCCCGTGGTGCTCGATATTCTTGAGGACCCCATCCGCTCCTTTGTGCCGGACGGTAAGTTTTACATCACCACCACGCTCGGCGGCTTTGGCCTGCGCTTCTCGCTTGCCATCAAGATGGCCGTGGTCATGTGCACGCCCATGATCATCTGGCAGATTCTGGCATTTTTCCTGCCGGCACTGCGCCCCAACGAGCGCAAGTGGGTTGTGCCCACGGTGCTCGCCTCGACGGTGCTGTTCTTCCTGGGTGCCATCTTCTGCTACTTCACCATCATCCCGGCGGGCTTTGAGTGGCTCATCGGCGAGACCTCGGCTGTCGCTACGGCGTTGCCCGATCTGGAGAACTACGTCAACATGGAGCTGCTCTTTATGATCGGCTTTGGTGTGGCGTTTGAGCTGCCGCTCATCATCTTCTACCTGTCCGTTTTCCACATCGTGTCCTATGCGGCCTTCCGCAGCGCCTGGCGCTACGTGTACGTAGGCCTGCTCGTGGGTTCGGCTGTGATTACGCCCGACGGCTCGCCCGTTACGCTGGGTCTCATGTATGGCGCCCTGCTCTCGCTCTACGAGATTTCGCTCGCCATCGCTCGCGTGGTCATTACCGCGCGCGAGGGCAAGGAGGGCCTGTTCGTTAGCCGTCTGGACCTGTTCTCGGACGACGAGGACGACGAGGAGTAAATCGGTATGCACGAGGTTGGCATTGTCAACGGCATACTCGATACAGTGATTCGCGCGGCGCGTGGGGCGGGGGCCTCGCGCGCCGTTTTGGTAACGCTGCGTATCGGGGATATGACCGAGGTCGTGCGCGAGGCGCTCGACTTTGCGTGGGAGACGTTTCGCGACGAGGACCCGCTCACGCGCGGCTGCGAGCTTGCCGTGGAGGAGGTCCATCCACAAAGCGAGTGCCTGGACTGCGGCGAGGTCTTTGAGCACGACCGTTTCCATTGTCGCTGCCCCCAGTGTGGCGGCGCCAACGTGCGCCTGCTGCACGGCCGCGAGCTCGATATCGCAAGTATCGAAATCGAAACCCCCGACGATTAGCCCGCTAGCCATCTAATGATGGGGTATAAAGGGGCCAAAGTAAGGAGCGCTAAGTATGGCCGAGAAAACGATTGATATCGCGTCGCCGATTCTGTCGCGCAACGAGCGCCTGGCAGATCAGCTGCGTCAGCGATTTAATGAGGCAGGCACCTACGTGATCAATGTGCTGTCGAGCCCCGGCTCGGGTAAGACCACCACGATTCTGGGCACCAACGAGCGCCTGCGTGACAAGGCCGGCCTACGCTGTGCCGTCATCGAGGGCGATATCGCCTCGGATGTCGACGCCATCACCATGAAGGAAGCCGGCATGCCCGCCATCCAGATCAACACGGGCGGTCTGTGCCACCTCGAGGGCAACATGATCATGGAGGCTGTCGATGCCTTCGACCAGGCTGTGGGTCTGGAGAACATCGACGTCATCTTTATCGAAAACGTGGGTAACCTGGTCTGCCCGGTCGACTTTGACCTGGGCGAGAACCTGTCCATCATGATTCTCTCGGTGCCCGAGGGCGACGACAAGCCCATCAAGTATCCGGGCATCTTCCAGCACGCCGGCGCGCAGCTGCTCAACAAGGTCGACGTGGCCCCGGCTTTCGATTTTGACATGGATAGGTATACTAAGACACTCGATGACCTCAATCCGCAGGCGCCGCGGTTTGCCGTGAGCGCGCGCAAGGGCGAGGGCATGGATGCCTGGTGCGATTGGCTCATCGGGCAGATCGAGCAAGCAAGGGCGTAAATCGGCCGCCATACGGGCGGGCGTAGCCGCAGAGACACGAGATAGGAGCCTCTTTTGAAGCTCATCATCGCAGAGAAAAACGACGCCGCGCGTCAGATTGCCGAGCGTCGGTCCACGGGCAAACCCAAAAAGGACAAGGTGTACAACACCGCCATCTACCGTTTTGAGTGGAAGGGCGAGGAGTGCGTGACCATCGGCCTGGCCGGTCACATCCTTGCGCCCGATTTTTGCGACAGCGTGCTGTTCGATAAAAAGCTGGGCTGGTATTCGGTTACCGAGGACGGTGAGATGCTACCGGCCGACATGCCCGATGGCCTGGCACGCCCGCCCTACGACACCAAGCGCAAGCCGTTTCTTGCCGACGGCATCTCCATCAAGGGCTGGAAGCTCGAGAGTCTGCCGTATCTCACCTGGGCACCCGTCATTAAGCTGCCGGCCGAGAAGGAACTCATCCGCTCGCTCAAGAACCTCGCCAAAAAGTCCGACAGTGTCATCATCGCCACGGACTTCGATCGCGAGGGCGAGCTGATCGGTTCGGACGCCCTCAACAAGGTGCGCGAGGTGGCGCCCGACTTGCCGGTCGCCCGCGCCCAGTATTCTTCGTTTACCAAGGCCGAGATCACGCAGGCCTTCGATAACCTTGTCTCGCTCGACCAGAACCTGGCCGACGCCGGCGAGAGCCGTCAGCACATCGACCTCATTTGGGGTGCGGTGCTCACGCGCTACCTGACGCTCGCCAAGTTTGGCGGCTTTGGCAACGTGCGTTCCGCCGGCCGCGTGCAGACGCCGACGCTTGCCCTGGTGGTCGAGCGCGAGCGCGAGCGCATGGCGTTTGTGCCCGAGGACTATTGGCAGATTCGCGGCATGGGCGCCGCGCAAGGCGCTGCCGAGGACGATCGCTTTAAGATCGCGCACAAGACGGCGCGCTTTACCGACAAGGATGCTGCTGAGACGGCGTACGGTCACGTTGACGGCGCTACGACGGCAACCGTCGCCGCGGTGACCAAGCGCTCGCGTAAGCAGCAGCCGCCCACGCCGTTTGCGACGACCTCGCTGCAGGCCGCCGCCGCGGCCGAGGGCATCTCACCTGCGCGTACCATGCGCATCGCCGAGTCCCTCTACATGGCCGGTCTCATCAGCTACCCGCGTGTCGACAACACCGTGTATCCCGCGACGCTCGATCTGGGCGCCGTGGTGAGCGACCTGGCAAAGATCAACCCGGCGCTGGCGCCCGTGTGCAAAAAGGTGCTCGCCGGCCCCATGAAGCCCAC